>JBILVW010000352.1:0-3510 GCA_044370205.1 Pirellulales bacterium
CTTCCTGGACGTCCTTCGGTTTCTTCTTTTCCGTCCGGAGGGCGTCGACGAGGCGGCGGGCGTCGGAGTCGGAGTGGCCGAGGGACCGCAGGACGTCGAACGTTTCGACGAGCACGTCGGCCGCGCTGCCCGCTTCGCCCGGCGCCTCGCGGGCCACGAGCAGGGCGAACTTGGGCATCCGACGGCGGAGCTTGGCGATCATCCGCTCCGCCGTCGCGGCGCCGATGCCGGGGAGCCCCGAGAGCGATTTCGTGTCCTGCTCCTCGATCGCGGCGGCGATCTCGCCGACCGGGCGGATGATCGCGCGGAGTGCCTTGCGGACGCCGACGCCATCGACCTCGCAGATGAGCTCGAAAAATTCACGCTCGACTTCCGAGAGAAACCCGACCAGGCGGGGCACGAGGTTGCCGCGGGTCGGGTTGCCCTCCAGGTATTCGAGCGTGTGGAGCACCACGGGCTGGCCGAGCTTTTGCTGGAGGCTGCGGCGGACGAGCTCCGTGACGAGCACCTCGTGCACGACCGGGCCGACACCGATCTCCACGGCGGTCGGCTCGACCCGTTCGAGGGTTCCTGAAATCCTGGTGATCATGCCTTGCTGCTCCTGATCCGCACGATGCTCGTCCCGAAGAGCAGGGGACGCAGCCGCAGATGGTAGTCGGTGAGGGCCACGGCGAGGGCGTCGGCCGCGTCGGCCGGCTCCGGCCGCTTCGCCAAAGCGAGTTCCCGCTGCACGGCCGCCTGGATCTGCTCCTTGCCCGCATGGCCGCTGCCGACGAGCGTGCCCTTCACGCGATTCGGGAGGTAATGGTGCATGCCAAGCCCCGCCTGCACGCCCGCCAGGCAGATCACGCCTCTGGCGTGGGCGAGCAGCAGGGCCGCCTTGGGGAATTTGGCGTGGGCGAAGACCTGTTCAATGGCCATCGCCTCGGGCTTGAAGGCCTCGATCACCTCGCGGACGCCCGAGTGGATCGTGTGCAGCCGATCCTCGAGCGTGTCTCCGCGGGATCTCACCGTGCCGGCCTCGACCAGCCGGACGGTCGCGCCGTGGCACTCGATCACCCCGTAGCCGGTGACATTCAGGCCCGGGTCAAACCCGACGACACGGTGAAGAGGCATGCCGAATACACCCCGCTGGGCTCGAACCAGCAACCTTCGGTTCCGTAGACCGATGCTCTATCCAATTGAGCTAGGGGTGCTCACGATCTAGAACGATACCGCACGCAGGCGATTGCTTCCAGATTTCTTGGCGCCGCGGCCGTGTCTGGCGGTTTTCAACCGTCGCGGGGCACGAGGAAGCCGTCCTTGTCCATGTCGAAGGCGTCGGACAGCACCACGGCCTGCGGGCTCCCGTCGCGGCGGCCGGCGGACGTCGCGGCGATCGCGAGCGTGCCCGAGGCTGGTTCGGCGGCTGCCGAAGCGGCGAGCGGCGGACGCTGCAGGGCAGCCCGGTCCGCCACCCGCGGCCAGACGGCCACGCCGTTCACGACGCGGCCGACCGTCTCCGGCTTCGAGATCGTTTCGTGATCCCAGCCAATTCGGGCGGGCGGCGTGTTCATGGCGACGAGCCCTCCCACCTCCGGCGGCGCAAAGGCGACCACGGGCTCCACGCCGAACGCTTCGCAAAACTGGCCGCTCGCCGCGCGGGCCTGGGCCAAATCGGCGGCCCGCCCGATCGGCATCACGACGGCCTGAAGATGCGTCGCCAGTCCGGCTGCGGCCCCCGGCGTCGCGGCCAGGGCCCGCACCTGGTCGATCCGTGCCAGCCAGATCGTGGCCTGTTCACGGAGAAGCACCGCGGCGAGCGAATCGGGCGATGCCGACGGATCGGCGATCTCGGCCTTGATGCCGAGCAGTCGGCCCGCATGCAGGCCCAGCGAATCATGGAGCGGATCGCCGGCGGCCAGCGAGGCCACGAGGCGATCGTCGCGGCGAACGAGGCAGCAGCCGTCGAAGGCCTCGGCGGTGGCCGCCTGCGGTGCGAGTCGGCTGGCGACGGCGCCGGCCGCAACCTCCTGCAGGGCGAGCCGGGCCCGGTCGGGATGGGTGCCGACGGGCAGGGGAGGGCCGAACGTGAGCGTGATCGGCCGCCGCCAGAGCCGCGGCCGCTTCGAGAAATACTTCCCCTCGGAGAACGAGAGCAGGCTCCCCCACAGGCCGTCGGTCGAGACCGGCACGATCGGTGCCTCGACCTTCTCGAGCAGCCATTCGAGGCCCCGCTTGAAGCCGAGCAGCTGACCCGTCCGCGAGATGCCCCCCTCGCAGAAGATGCCGATCACGTCGCCATCGGCCAGGCCCGATTGGATCGTCTTGAGCGCGGTGCCGATCGACTTGGGCCGCGGATCGAAGAGGATGAACCGCCACTGGTCGGCCAGCATCCGCAGGAATCGCCCCTGGATGTTGGGGCCGTAGACCACCATGCGAATCGGCCGCGGCGAGGCCAACGGCAGCAGAAACCCGTCGAGCCACGAGAGGTGGTTGCCCACCACGACGACCGGCCCGCTTGCAGGCAGGTTGGCCTCGCCCACGACGCGGAATCGCCAGATGGTCCGCACGATCGATCCCACGAGCATCCGGAGCGCGGCCCGCGGTGCGGCATACACCGCAGCGATGGCCGCCAGCATCGCCGAAAGGCCGAAGAGCGCGAACAGCCCGCGGGACGAGACGAGCGGCGCGGCAGGGTCGCCGCCGGTGGTCGTTCGCAGGCCGCCGTAGATCACCGATGCCGCGAAGATGCCGGTGAACGTGAGCAGGTTCACGGAGGCGAGCATCGCGCCGCGGCGGGCAGGGGGGCTCTGCTCCTGGAGATAGGCCTCCAGTGGCACGTCGAACATCCCGGCCCCGGTGCCGAGCACCAAAAGCCAGGCGACCGGCACGGCCAGCCGCCAGGATAAGCCGGGCGACACGGCCGAGCCGGCGGCCGCCACATCGCCGAAGATGTCGGGCCGCGACAGCGCCAGGCCAAAGCTCCCGATCGCCATCACGACCGCCCCCAGCGGCACGAAGCCGAGATCGACGGCCGATCCCTCTTCGATGCCACAGCGCGAGAGCCGGCCGGCGATCAGGCTGCCGAGCCCGATGCCTACGAGCAGCGCGACGAGCAGCGGCACGATCTGGCCCTGGCTGGTCGCCCCCGACTCGAATCCATACTGGTCGATGTTGAGCTGGGCGACGGCGGCGAGTGCCCAGAAGTAGACGATGCCGGCCGACGTGGCCAGCAGCTTCCGCGAGCCAAACAGCTCGCCGAGGTCCCGCCAGGTGCTCGCCAGGGCATTGAACGGCGCCGGTGCATGCGGGTTTGCGGCCGGCACGCGGCGGAGCCGTAGGGCCGCGAGCCAGCCGGCGGCCGCCACGCCCACGAGCGCGAGCGTCGCCGGGATCGCATGAGCGAAGGGCGTTGCAGCCGACTCGACCGCGGCCAGTGGCGTGATGTCGGAGAGCCAGTTGCCGCCGGCCATGCCCGCGAGCGTGGCGGCGAGCGTGACGAGCGCGAACAGGCCGTTCGCGTTCGAG
>JBILVW010000002.1:0-36829 GCA_044370205.1 Pirellulales bacterium
AGCCACCGCACCGAGAGGTCGGCAGGCGCGTTCTTCACCGCCTGCGATGCTGCGTCGATGGCGGCCGCGAGATGCCCGGCCCGATAGAGTTCACCGGCGGTGGCCATGCTCCCGTGCTCCGTTGTGGGGGGTCTCTCCTCTCCGCGAGGAACGGGCGATTATGGCCGGTGCCAGTGGCCGGCGAAAGGGCCGCTATTTTTTTCGGACGGTCGTCGTCAGCCGCACGGCCGCCGCCAGTTCGTCCAGCTGGAAGTGCGGCTGCAGGTGCATCAGTACGCGGTAGCCGCCGGCACTACCGGGCTCGTCGCGAACCTCCACCTGCGCGGCCCGCAGCGGCAGCCGGGCCCGCGTTTCCGCCGACGCCCTGTCGTCGGGCGTGACGTAGTCGTGAATCCACTCGTTGAGCGCGTGCTCGAGTTCGTCGGCCGTCGCCACCGACCCCACCTTGTCGCGGGCCATCACCTTGAGATAGTGGGCGAACCGCGACACGCAGAGCATGTATTGCAGCATGGCCGAAATCCGCGCGTTCGCCGTCGCCTCCGCCCGGTCGTAACGACGGGCGGCGTGCAGTGACTGGTTGGAATGGAAGACCGCGCGGCCATCGGCCCCCGCCGCCGCCAGCGGAATGAAACCGGCCGCAGCGAGCCGGCGCTCCGTCGCCTCCGTGACCAGCGTCTCGGTCGGGCCGCGACGAAAGGCGAACGGTTCGCTGGCACCGAACGCCTCGATCGGCAGCCCGGCGACGAGCCCACCGCCGGCCGAGCCTCGCGATCCGCCCCGGATGTCGGAGAACCAGCCCGACCTGCCGAACTCGGCGACCACCACACCGGCAAATGCCCAGGCGGCGCTCGTCCAGAGCCGACGACCGCCGTCCGGCCCATCAGCCTCTTCGCGATAGCGGAATCCCCGCCTGGCCCACGTGCGTTCCGGCTCGCCGGCCGCATCGACGGCGCCGACCCAGCCGTCATACGGCAGCCGCGCCAGCACGCGCGGCAGGGCGAGCCCCACGAACCGCGATTCCTCCCGGCCCCGGAGCGACCGCCATTTCGTGTACTCGACGCCGGCGTGCAGCGAGTCGAGTGCCGGCGCCTCCTCGAGATCGTGAAGCGAATCGATGCCGAGCAGATCGGGCTGCGGAGCGGCGATGAGCGGCGCGAAGCTGGCGGCCGCGATCTCGGCCAGACCAGCGAGCAGATCGATGTCGTCGGGATGCTTGCCAAACGCGTAGTCGGCCACGAGCAGCCCGTACGGCATGCCGCCCGCGGTGCCGAACTCGTCCTCGTAGACCTTTCGCCAGACCGCAGTCCGGTCGAACTCGACCGCCCCGGCGAGGTCGCGAGCCAGATCCCGCTTGCTCGCCGAGAGAATCCGCACCTGCACCCGAGACTGGCCATCGCCGGCTGCCTCGGCGCTCGCCGCCTCGTCGGCCCGGTTCACAAGCCAGGCGAGCGACCGCCAGGATGCCTCGAGTTGCTGGAACCGCGGGTGATGGAGGATGGCGTCGAGCTGCCGCCCGATCGCGGCGTCGAGGCTGGCGATATCCACACCCAGCCGCTCCGCGAGTGAGCCACGGGTGATTCGCTCCCCTGCAGCCACCCGCGCCGATGCCCAGGCCGCAAGGGCCTCCGCAGGCCCACGGGCCGCAAGCAGCCGATCGGCCGATCGGCTGCCGCCCGCTGCCGCTCCCACGCTGGTTCCCAGCGCCCACTCGACCGCCGACACAGCCTCGGGCCCCGCCGGCCGCGAAGCCGGAAGGATGGATACGGTCTCGGCCGACCGGCTCCCTGCCGACGACGATACCGCGACGAATTCCGGCTGGTCCGGCGGACACATCGGCCTTCAGCCCCTCGTCAACGGCCGGTGCCGGGCGTCACTTCTTCGCAGATGCCGGAATCTTGGCCACCATCCGCAGCGAGGTGGTGAGTTCCTCGAGCTGCAGCCACGGCCGCAGATACGCGACGGCGTTGTAGCTGCCCGGCGCCCCGGGCACCTCCTCCACCTTGATCTCCGCCTCGGCCAGCGGGTAACGGGCCTTGATGTCGGCCGACGGCTTCGGATCGGCCGACACGTAGTTGGCGATCCACCGCTTCAGCCAATCCTCGCAGTCCTGCCGCTCCATGAACGATCCGATCTTGTCGCGGGCGATGCACTTCAGATAGTGGGCGATCCGCGAGGAGGCCATGATGTACGGCAGCCGGGCCGAGATCGCGGCGTTGGCCGTCGCCTCGGGGCGGTCGTACTTTTTGGCCTTCTGCGCCGTCTGGGCGCCGAAGAACACGGCGTAGTCGGTGTTCTTGTAGTGGCACAGTGGCAGGAAGCCGAGCTTCGAGAGCTCCGCCTCGCGCCGGTCGGTGATCGCGATCTCCGTGGGGCACTTCAGATCGGTGTCGCCGTCGTCGTCGGTGAAGATGTGGGCCGGCAGGCCCTCCACCTTGCCACCGTTCTCGGCGCCGCGGATCGCCGTGCACCAGCCCGTCTGGGCGAAGGCGTTGGTGAGCCGCGTACCCATCACGTAGGCCGTGTTCATCCAGCAGTAGTTGGAGTGGTCGACCTTCTTGGAGTTGCCCTTCGCGTCGAGCTCGACCTCCTCGTAATTGAACTCCTCCACCGGCTTGGTCTGGCTGCCGTAGGGGAGCCGGGCCAGCGTCCGCGGCATCGTGAGCACCGCGAACCGGCTGTCGTCGGACTCGCGGAAGCTCCGCCACTTCGCATAGCTGACGTCGAGGAAGATCTTCTCGAGGTCGCGCGGCTTCGAAAGCTCCTCGAAGCTCTCCATTCCCAAAAGCTCAGCCCCGGCGGCCGTGACGAATGGGCAGAAGCCGGCCGCCGAAATCTGCGACATCTTCGACAGCAGGTCGATGTCTTCGGGATGGTTGGTGAACTCGTAGTCGCCGATCAGGGCCGCATAGGGTTCGCCACCCGGCGACCCGAACTCCGCCTCGTAGATCTTCTTGAAGGCCTGGCTCTGGTCGAACTCGACCGCCTTGTCGAGATCCTTGAACAGCTCCCGCTTGGACACGTTGAACGCCCGGATCTTGAGCTGGGCGCCCGTCTCGGAGTTCATCACGAGGTGATGCAGGCCCCGCCACGACCCCTCCAGCTTCTGGAACGAGTCGTGGTGCATGATCGCCGCGAGCTGCTTCGACATCGCGGCATCGATTGCCGCCATGGCCCGGTTGATCGTCTTCGTCACGTTGCGGTCGAACTGCACCGTACCTTGCAGCGACTGCTCGACGAGAGCGCGGATCAGTTCGTCGCGCCGCGGCTTCTCGACGGCCCGGGGCATCATGCTCGTGATCTGGTCGAGCAGGCTCGCGCCGGCATCGGTCGTGGTCGTCGCCGCGGCGGATGCGGCCTTCTTTTCAGCGGTCATGCTGGAGTCCCTTCATATGGACGGAGAGGAATGTGACGCGGATCACTCGGCGCCGGAATCGGAGAGGCCCATCTCGCCGGCCAGCTTCGCAAGCTGGTCGGTATCCTGCAGGATCTTCTCGAGTTCGCCTTCGAGCCCGTCGGCCCGATCCACCGCCGACAACAGGTCACGGAGGCGGTTTCGCGTCTCGAGCAGTTTCCGCAACGGCTCCACCTGCTCGACCACGCGGGACGGCTCGAAGTCTTCCATCGAGGAGAATTTCAGCTTGACCGCCATCTCGCTGCCGTCGCCCGCCAGCGTGTTCTCGGCTCGGAACTCCAGCCCCGGCGTCATCCGCCGCAACACTTCGTCGAAGTTGTCTCGGTCGATGTTGATGAACTTGCGATCCTTGATCGGCTTGAGCGGCTCCGTCGGATTCCCGGAGAAGTCGCCCATCACGCCGACGACAAACGGCAGTTCCTTGACGACGGTCGCTCCTTCGGTCTCGACATCGTAGGTGATGTGCACCCGCGGCTTCCGCACGCGGTTGAGCTTTCCATGAACGGATTCGGGCATGCTGACGACCCCTTGCGGATGAAAGGACTTGGCGAATGGAAGGCGCCGAGGGCCGACTGGAGGTCGAATACCCCGATGCACGAGCGGTCACGACACGATGCCTGTGTTCTCCGACCGCGACCGCCGCCGAAGCACGCGGATCAGCCGTCGAACGTCAACCCTGCCATCCGTGAAAGCGATTGCAGCCCCGACTCTTCCTGGATGAGTTCCCGGTAATAGTCGGCTCGCGGCAGCCGCGCCATCCGAACGACGTTCCTCACTTGAGCCGCTAGCAGGCTGTGGGGATCGTGACGCTCGAAATAGTCGGCCACGGACTCCAGGGTTCGGAGAACATCATTACGGGATGCCTCCCCCGACACAAGTACCCCCGACAGAGGGGATGCGATGGGGGGTCCGCCTGCCGATACCGGCTCCGCCTGAGCCGCGTTCGTCGCCGGGGATTCGGCGGCCAATTCCACCACCGCCGCGGGGGCGAACGTCCGGAGGGCGTTTTCGCACTCTTCGAACAAATCCCGGAGCGGCAGCGTCGGCAGGATCGCCCGGTCCGCCGAGGCGGTCGCGACTGCATCCGCAAGCGCCTGCCACGCCCCCTGCGCTGCCTGGATGCCCAGGAATACGTCCTGGAGAAATGCGCGGTCAGTCGTGGCGACACCGGCTTCGAACTGCTGCGGCGAAGTGCCCCCTCGCTGGAGCGCGGTCTGCAGGCGATCGGGATCGTCCACGCCCCGCAATTCGGTGCTGCTCCGCCAGTGGCACAGCCCGAACCGTTCCCCGTCACGGCCATCCACCAGCGGCACGTGCAGGATCGCGGGCACGAGCAGCCCCTCCGAGTCTTCTCCCGCCAGTCTCACGAGCGGCAGGGCCCGCTCCATGGCGATCGCCCGTTCGTCGGCCGGCCCATCTTCCGGATCGGGAATGGGAAACAGTTCTGACCAGTGGCTCTCGACCATGGCCCGCGCCGCGTCACAGCCTGCCGCGAGGCCATGAAATCCGCTCGTCCGAGCCAAGGCCTCGATGAACGCCGCGGCCGCACCGAGGTCGTGTGACTGGGTCGTCAGCACGGTCACGCACGTATCCGCCACCTTCGACCAGACCGGCTCCGCGGCCCAGCGATCTTGGGACGGATCCTTATCGGCATCGCGCTCGATGCGCCGCGCCTCGTCCCGGAGTTCCCGAATGGAGCCCCACGCCGCGCGGCCCGAATCGTCGACGCGGAGATTCACGCCTGCTGGAGCCGCCTCCGATAGCGGCTGCCGGAGGGCTTCGAGGTCAACTGCTTGAACCGCAGGCATGACTGATCACATCCTCGGGACAGCCGAACGATACACCCTTCTCAGGTGGGAAAGTCTGCCACCGAAAAGGGACGCCGTCAAAACGAACGTCTCTGCACAAGGCGTCTCGATCCGTACGGCTTCGGGGTCAGTCGTGCAGGTCGGCAGCCTGGAGGGCTAAGGCCAGTTGGCCCAACGCCCGCGAATGGAGCCGGCTGGCCCAGGCCTTGCTGATGCCGACCTCGGCCGCCGCCTCGGTGAGCGTCCGCCCCTCGAAATACGTGATCCGCACCAGCGCCGACATGTCCGCTGGCAGGGCCGCCACGAGTTCCCTGAGTCGCACCGCCATCTCCCGCCGCATCACGATCGTATCGGGGGATTCGAGGCCGGCATCGGCGACCTCGGCCTCCGCCCCCCCTTCGCTCCACGACCCCAGGCAGGCCACCGCCAGCGCGCTCGACACGCCCTTGAGCCACGCCCCCTGCCGGTCGATCTCGGTTGCCGCATCGCCCACGGGCCCGGCGGAGGCATCGGCATCGGCCAACGCCTCGTGGGCCATCCGCTGATAACGGCCCGCCTCGAAGTCGCCCCGATTGAACCATCGCATCCGCGACAGACCATCGAGAATCGCGCCCCGCACGCGGTACCAGGCATAGGTGCTGAACTGCCCGCCACGACCGCTATCGAAGTCGCGGGCGGCCTCGGCAAGTCCAACTTGGCCGTACGACACGAGATCTTCGAGATCCACGTGCGCCGGCAGCCGCTGGTGGATTTTCCAGGCGATCGACCGCACCAGGCCTTGGCACGACGTGATCAGTTGCTGCCGCTCGGCGGACGCAGGCTGCCCTGAGAGGCTCATGGCGACCCCCCCGGGGATCGGGCTTGTGCGACAAGCGCTTCGAACAGCGACTGCAACCGCAGTGCCGACTGCGGGTCGTCGAGCAGTGACTGGGCGATCCGCTCGACGAGTCGGCGCTGTGCCGCCGGCCCATCGGCGAGCGCCGCGAGCGCCCGCGGCAGCACGGCAGCCACGAGATCGGCCGCGGTCGCGAGATCGAGCGCCGCAGGCACCCCGCGCACGCGCACCACCGCGAGCAGCCGCCCGCGATCCTCCTCCGTCAGTACGGCGTGCCACGGCGTGCCGTCGTCCGCCGACGCAAAGGCATCGACCGTCTCGGCCAGGATGCGGGGCAACGCGGCGGAATCCGCCGCTCCGCCGGCTCTGCCGCCGATGGACTGTGTTTTTCGCGGATCCGGCCCTCGCGCCCCGCCCTGCGAACCGGTTGATGTCGACATTGTCACTCCTTCGGGCATCAGCGGCCCGTCATCCCCTCAGCCGCGGATCATCCGCCACACCAATGCCGCCGCCAGCCCCGCCAGAACGACGCCGCTCACGATCCATAACGCCCGCGCCGCCCGCCCCAAGGCCCGATCGGCGGCCTCGGCCTGCTCCGTCCATTCGATGTCGCCCTGTGCGTCGAGCACCTTCTCGAATACACCGCGAACAAATCCCCTGCGGTCTGCCGCCGCGCCGCACGCCGCGAGGTAGCAGCCTGACAACAGCGGCAGCACGTCGGTCGATTCCCCATCCACCGCCGTGAAGGCTCGCCGCAGGAGCACCGTGAGCCGCCCCGCCCACTCGGACCGCAGTCTTGCGACGAGGCCCACGAGATCACGATTGCCCGACTCGTCCAGCACGGCCTTCGCCCGGAGGAGCCGGCCGAGAATCAGATCCTCGACCATGCCGCAGGCGCGGCTGGCGACGGTGCCGAGCTGGTCGTAGCTCGGCGCGGCGCCGATGGGAAACCGCTGGCCGAGGCGCGACTGCCGCTCACTCGCGGGCATTCGCCGAATCAGCTCCGCGAAGCCCTTGTCTTCCTCCATGCCGGCCACGAGCACCGTGACCGGCGCCCGCAGGCCCATCCCCTGGCGGATGCCGGCGAGATCGTCACCGAGCGCGCGGCCGAGCGCCTGGGCATTGCCCCCGTCGGCCCGCAGCAGCGGCGCAGGCACCAACGCGAGCACTCCGTTGAGCGGAGCGAGTCCACCCCGCTCCCGCCGCACCAGCTCGCAGACGTATTTCAGGCGTTGGGACATGCCCTCCCGCTCGGCGGGCGAAAGCACCGGTGCTCGAACGGCCGCGACCACGGCGCCTGCCGCGGCCTCGGGTGCGATGGCGTCGATCTGGATCGTGGCGTTGACGTCGTAGCCGCCAGCGGAAGCGGCCGGCGCTGCCGGCGCCGCGACGGCGGCCCGCGGCTCCGGATCGGTTTCGGCCGGCAGGGCGACGGCCACCGTGCCCCGGACATCGTCGGCGGCCACCACCGCCTGCGGCTGAGGGACGGCCGCCCGCGCGGTGCCGCGGGCACCTCCACGGCGCGCGACATCGCTCGACTGACACGCCGTGGCGAGGCAGATGAATACCGCCTCCGGACCGCCGTAGACGTGGAGCGCCGCGGCTCCTGCCGGGGAGGCCTGCACGGGCAGTTCCACCGGCGGATCCGCGAACAGCTGCTCTTCCTGTTCGTCGGAGGCCGATCCGACAACGAGAAACAGCGGTACATCCGCCAGCACGATGCCCTGGCGACGCAGTTCCGCCAGCGCCGCATTCCAGGCGGCAAGAATGTCTGGCCAGCGGCTTGCATCCCGCTCGAGCCAGAGCCGCGCCGCCTGATGGACGAGCGCCGGCGTCAAGAGCAGGAGCACCGCCAGCATGGCCAGCTTCCCCGGCCGCCACCAGGCCTGAAACACCTGCCGCTCACCTCCTACGAGCAACACACCGATCGCCAACAGCACCACGACGACTTGAAACAAGCCGACCAGCGCCGCGATCCGAGCCGCGAGCGACAACGAGGCCACGGTTTGCGGCACCTGGTTGACGAACCGCAGGGGAGCCATCAGCCACTGCATCACGTTTCACCTCGCTCGCGAGTCATTCCCTGCCGGCCGCCATCACAACACCGCCAGCCCCCACGCCGCCACCACGATACAGGCGGCCGCGAAGGCGGCCGCCAGGCTGGCCCACACGAGGCTCAAGCGGCCGCTCAGCGGCGGGGCGCCCGAGAGGTCAACCGCGGCATCGGGAAGCGGCGGACGCCCCTGCCCCACCTTCACGAGCTGCTCCTGCCGCCGCAGCCACAACTCGAGCGGCTGCGGCTGATCACGAAACATCCCGCGGAAGCCGAGGACGACGGCCGTCATGAAGGCCTCCAGGGCATCGCGGCTGGCGAGACCAGCCGCCTGCTCAGCCCGGTCGAAGAATGCGGTGGCTCGTTCGCGGGAGCGAAACAGATCGACCTCAAGCGCATGGTTCTCCCACCATGACTGCCCGTGCCAGGGCAGCTCGACGATCAGCAGTTCGTCAACGAGCGCGGCGAGTGCATACGAGGCGAGCTCCCAGTCGCGGCTTCGCGCACCGCTCACCCGGGCCGCCGCCCGATCGAACACGCCGCGGATCCGTGCCCGCTCCTGCTCCGGATCGCCGGCCGTGCCGGCCGCGACGCGCTCGACGAGATCGATCACCTCCAGGAGCGCCGGATCGAAGGCTGCCGCAAAATCCGGAGACATGGAGACGGGGATTCCTGGAGGCGTCAGGTGGTCTGGGGCACGGCGAACAGGGCGAACTCGAGCACCGCGGGATTCCCCTTGTGCGTGACTTCGATGCGCCGGTTTCCGACAAGGGCATCGCGATTGAGCAAGAGCGTCTCCCGCAGCCGGATCGCCAGGGATTGCGTGTCGCGCACGTCGTTCCAGGCGACGTTTTCCCGGCCGATCTGGTAGTAGAGCCAGCCGCCTTTGTCGGGTAGCGCCCGCGGCGGCCGATCGAGGGGCAGCAACTGCAGGCCCGGCACGCCCATGCGGAAGAGATGGTCCACCTGCCGCGCACTGCCGAGCTTCCAATCGAGTTGCGTGTTGCCGCTCAGGAGGCTGCGGCAGTCTTCCTCCGGGATCTCGCCCCGCAGCACCCCCACGTACCACCGCCAATCGGACTGGAGCCACTTCGGCTCGAGGGTCACTCCCAGCGATGCGGGCCCGACGCCGGTGAAGTAGCGTTGCTCGTAGGAGAGCGCCGCGACCCGCGACAGCATCCGCTCGATGCGGTCCTGCACCTCGCGAAAGATCGGCGCGAGGTCGTCGTGATCGTAGACCGGCAGCTCCGGCATCCGGCGCTCGGGCTCGAAGATCGCCAACTGGCCGGCCACCCGGCACAGCTCCGTATAGGCCGTGCGCGGATGCACACCGGCCGCGAAGGCGATCGTCCGCAGCGCGGCGTGCGACTCGAGCACCTTCGACAGCATCACGAGCCGGTCGAGATCCCCGGGCTCGCTGCTGGAAAATCCGACCTGTCGGCTCACCGCCTGCTCGGCCAGCACCTCCAGCTTGCGACCGAGCAGATCGTAGATTGAACGCACGACGCCCCGGCCCAGCGGCTCCCAGGCATCGACCGCCAACGCGGGAGGAAAATAGTCGGGGTCGATCTCGGGCGCCGCCTCACGATTGCCGGTGCGGCGGATCTGGGCGATGGGCAGCACTTCGAAGCCGGACAGATCCTGGTTGGAGATGAGCAGCCTGACATTCAGCCGCCGAAACTCGATCTCCTGGTCGTTGCCCCCGCCCGTCTCGTCCTGCAGACTCTGACGCATCGCGGCGTACCGCACGCGGTCGCCAGCCGCCGGTGGCGCGACGTTGGCGCCGCCCGGATCGAGTCGCGGCACCGCCAGATAGACGCGGACGGTATCGTCCACGGCCAGCGCGTCGTCGAGCGCCGCATGCAATTTGGAGAACGTGCCCACGGCACGCTCGAGACTGACGCGATCGGGCCCCTCCCCCGGCTCGAGCCAGACGATCGTGCCGTCACGGAGGATGGCCCGGCACGCGGAGATCTGAATCTGACGATTGGCCAGGGCAGTGGGATCGAGTTCCAGCTTCACGATCCCGTAGCCGGACGGGTCGGCGGCCGCCTGCCGCAGCGCGGCCTGTTCGGCCCAGTGACGATCGCTCGCCTGGAAGTGGTGCGGGCGGAGGAACATGCCCTCCGACCAGTGAACGGGTAGGTATCGCATACCGTGCGCACCGTGCTGAGCCTGGCGTCGCAACCCGACGGCCGAGGAAGTGACGGCCTGAGAGCCGTAGAAATCCAGTTTGCAGGCCCCCCACAGTAAACCCACAGTCGCCCCCGGTAAAGGGGCCACTGCCGAGGGTGTGTCTCCCTTGACAGATGCCACGCCCCGTCCCAAAACACGGTTTCTCTCGCTCGTGTCGCGTCAGGGGAGTCCTGACGCCGATTCAGCCGGCGGCCCGACCGGGAGCCGGCCATGGAGTTCCGGCATGCAGAAGCCTTCCGGTTCCTCGCGCGGTTCTCGCCCCGGGGAACGTCGGACTCGCTGGAAAGCGAACCCGGCTCCTGTAGCCGGCCCGCGCTCGCGACTTCCAGCGAGGCTTGCCTGGACCGCCGCGAGCATCGGCCTGATCGCGGCCGTGGGGATGCTCGTTGTTCCGCCGCTGTTCATGTGGCACGCGGCCGTCGTCCAACTCACCATCGACGAGTACGACCTGGGCGTGCTTTCGGCCCTGCCGTTCAGCGACCGCGACACCGACGCCGTCGCCGCGGCAGTCGCCGGGCGGCTGGCGCCGACGATGAATCGGTCCGCCCTGCGGCTCGAGCGGAGTGATACGGCGGCGGCGCTCCGCGAACAGCTGCGACCTCTCGTCGGCGCGCTGCCGCTGCGGCCCCGGGATGTGCTCGTGGCCGTCGTGCGTGCCCAGTGCGGGATCGCCGGTGCGGCCGACGGCGCTCCGTTTGCCGGTGTGTTCGCCAGCGACGCTCGGCCTGCCGACCCACTGCCCGAGGAACTGGTCGCATGTCGCGACCTCTTCGCCGCATTCGCCGCCGCGCCCAGCCGCACCACGCTCGTCGCCGTCGACTTCGGTGATCTGCGGTGGGATCCCCGGCTGGCAGCCGCCGGCGGCATCGTGCCCGCCTTGCTCGACGTGGAGTGCCGGCGTCCGCTCGCCGAGGATGCGGCCGGCGGCCGGCGTGACCGCGACTGCTGGGTGCTGGGCTCGCACGACACGCTCGAGTTTTCGGCGGTCAATCTGGCCGCCCGACGCAGTCTCTTTTCGCGGGCGATCGAACTTGCGCTCGCCGGCGCCGCCGACGACCCCCGGTGGGCCGCGGCGGGCGGCGATGGCGATGGCGTCGTCGAACTCGACGAACTGGCACGATTCACGGCGGCGTGGACGAGCCGCTGGGCGCGGGAGGAAAGCGCCGGCGAGTGGGATCAGCGCCCCGTGCTGTGGAAGCTCGGCACGGGCCGCGTGCCGCTCGACCAGGTGCCGCCCGGCATCGCCATCATTCGCACCACCGACCGGCGGCCACCGGTCGTGGCGATCGTCGGCAGCGAAGGGCAGGCCGAGGCGGACCGCGCGGCCGCCGAACCGGCCGCACAGTCCGCGTCAGGTGAGCCGGCGGCGGCTCCTGCCGAGGCAGCCCCGGCCACGTCGACTCAGCCCACGCCCCAGCCACAGGTCGTGCAGCCCGATGTGCGCGCGATCATCGCTCGACTCGCCGCCGCATCCGAGTCGGAGCCGAGCCCGCTCGATTCCATTCCGCATCTCTGGCGAGACGTCGATTCCCTCTCCGCGGCGGTGTCGGCCACGGTGCCGGATGGATCGACGCTGGCCGAGCGCGCCGCACTCCTCGACCGTCGGCTCGGGATTGGTCTCGATCGGTTCGTGGCCGGGGCCGCCAGTGCCGGTGATGGCGCGGCCGAGGTCACGAAACAGCTCGTGGCGGCCTCGCGCGCGGTGAGTGCCGCAGGCTTTTCAGCAGCCTGGCGAAATGCGCCGCCCCCGGTGCGGGCAGCACTCGCCTCCCGCAACCGCGCGGTCGAGCTGGCCTGGTCGACGGCGACGTGGCTCGGGCAGGCTTCGGGCGGTACGCGGGCCTCGACGCATCTGCGAGGCCTGAACCTGCTGCTCGAACGGATCAGGGCGCTGAATGCGGCGCTCGACCGCCTGGCCGACCGCCGCGCGGACGGCGACGACGGCTTCGCGGACCTCGACCGCCAGCGAGTCGCCTTGGGGGCGGCCGTCGGCGAACTCGCCGCGGCAGTCGATGCCTCGATCGAGGAGTTGCTCGAACGGTTTGCCCGGCCCGGCCCCCGGCCGGTGGCCGAGTTGCGTTGGCTGGCAGCGTCGCGACTCCCGTCGGCGGCCCAGTTCTCCCGCATCAGCACCGCCCTCGCGCCGCCGGCTCCTCCCGCAACCGGGTCCACTGGTGGGCCGCAAGCAGTCGACCAGGCGCTGGAATTGAAGGAGCCGGCGCCCGCCGTGCCCGCGAACCGCCTCATCGACCGACTGGCGTGGCGCAACCTCGCGGATCATGCCGATGCGTTTCGGCTCATGCTGCAGTCGTTCGGACCGCTCGGCCCACAGTTCGAGACACTCGTCGCCGGCGTCGGCACTGCGATCTCTGGATTGACCGCGGCTGCCGAGGATCCGCCGCGGGCGGCCGACGCGGCGGCAAGGCTCGGCCTGCGGATGGCCGCAGCGCTGGCTGCAGTGCCGGGCGAGATCGATGTGGTGACTCGGAGCCGGTCAGGCGCGGCCGGCGACCCGTCCCGCATGATCGATGCCTTGACGCGGCTTGCCGATCCGCGTGACGCCACGCGCATCCGCCCTGATGCCCGCGGCTGGGCTCCGGCTGTCCGCCCCCAGACCGTGCTCGCGCTCAACGTGACGGCCCGCGAGCTCACACTCGACGGCGACCGCCCGCAACGGGTCGCAGTGGCACTCGCATCGGCCGCTCCGTTCCCGCCGGCCGCAGCCCTGCGGCTGGACTTCGATCCTGCGCTCATCCGAGTGGTGGCCGTCGGTGGCGACTCGATCACTCCGGGCACGGCGTTCTCCCCCGGGGCCCTGGGCATGCGCGATCGCGGCCTGTTCGACGTCACGGCGCGCGGTCGGGCAGCGGGTGGCGCAGACGGTGGCCCCCCGACGGCCACGCTCACCTGCACACTCGAGGTCGGCCGACGCCGCGAACGAGCCTCGATCACGTTCGATCTGCCCGTTGTCGAGCGGATAGCGATCGCCGTCCGCGGACCGGCAGGCACGGTCGAAAAAGGTGTGCCCGATGCGTGGCTGACCATGCCGCTCGATCCGCTGACCACCGGCAGCGCGGAAGGGAACCGCAGCATCTCGCTTCGTCCGTTCCCGGGGCACACGACGGGCTGGGAGCTTTCGCTCGTGAACCGGACGAAACACGCTCGGCGGGTGAGCATCGAATTGGTTTCCTTCGCCCCGGATCCCGCAACTGGAGACCCCGGTTTCGGAGCTGCGGAAGCATGGCCGCGGTGCCGCGAAGCGCTTGCCCAGCGCCGCCGTCTCCCCGCGGAAGCGCGGGTCGTGGCCGCATGTGCGGCACTCGATTTGCCCGCGTCGGACCGGCATGTCGCCGTGCCGCTGCAGCCGACGACCGCTCCCGCACCGGCGGACGGTGCCGCGCCGGCGCGGGACACGGCAAAGGAGGCCGGCACGCCGCTCGCTTCGACACTTGCGCTCGTGGTACGGGATCTCGTCGAGCCTCCCGCAGCCGACTCGCCACCGCCGGCGGCTCCACTCTCTTCGACAACGCCACGCACGTGGGCATGCCGCCTCGACCTCGTGCCCCAGCATCCGCGCCGGTATCTCGACACCGCGGCGCGATGGTCGAGCGACGACCGCTCGATCGCGATCTCGGTCCGACCTCGCGGCGGCGATACCCGCCTGCTGCCGGCGCTCGGCGCGCGAGCTCAGGCAGCGCCGCTCGAGGCACGGGTCGCCCGCGACCAGCCGCTCGCGATGCGCAAACTGCAGGCTCTGGTCACTGCCGCACGGCCGGCCGACGAACTGCGGGCCGTCTGGAACGGCGTGGACGAGGCGTCCGCCTGGCTGGCGGTCGATATCGACGGCTACCCCAGGGCCCGCGTGTTCCGGGTGGAATGCGGTCCGGCAGCCTCGGGCACCGAGCAGCGGCCCCAGGATGATTGGCGGCATGTCGAACTGCTGAGCCCCCGCCGCGATGACGAAGCGTTTCGGGCGCCTGCGGCCACCATTCCGCTGGTTCTCGCGGCGGATGGCCCGCCCGATGCGTTCGGCACCGGCGGCGGCAGGATCGAGGTGACCGTGCGGCAGGAAGGGGCGCTCGCGGGAGGCTTGCCCGACCCGGGCCGAGTGGTCTGGTCGGCGGCCACCGATCGGCAGGCGTCGTACGTTCTCGAACCCGCGGAACCGCCGCTCGCGCTGGCCGTTCGTACGACCGTCTCCGACTGGAACATCGCACTTACCGACGTGGGCTTCCAGGATGTCGATGTCGTCGTCGAGGCGCGGCTGATGCTGCCTGGGGAGGCGGCCCCGCGATCCGCCCGACGCACGATCGTGCTCGATGGGTCGCCCCCTCGCCTCATGTCGCCACCACGGGCGGTCGTCCACAAGGGCCGTGAGGCCGAGATCGTTGTCGAGCCCGAGGACGGCCCCGCGTTCAATTCGCTCGTCGGAGGTCGCCGTGCCGGATCCAGCGGCATCGAGCGGGTCGAGTGGGGCCTCGACGTCAAGGGCAACGGGGCGCCCGAGAAGTGGGAGGTCGCAACCGGCTTGGGCGGCAGTCGCTTCCGCATCGGAGTGCCCACCGAGGCGCTGTCGCTGGGCCGGCACCGACTTCTCATGAGGGCCTTCGACCGCGTCGGCTTCGAGAGCCGGGCGGCGAGTTGTGATCTGGAGGTCATCCCACCGCCACCGCCCCCCGCCGAGCCGGAGAAGCCCAAACCCGAGACGCGGAACGCCATTCATGGCCGTGTCACCCTCGACGGGCAGCCGCAGGGGGGCATCACCGTGGCGATCGAGGGGCCAGGCGCGCCGGGTCCGACAACCAGCGGTCCGGACGGCAGTTTCTCGTTCTCCGGACTCGATCCGGGCGAGTATCGACTCTCCGTCCGCGAAACGACCGTCCGCAACCGCCTCTACTCCGCTGGCCCGGTGTCAGCCGCGGTCACTCCGCCCCCCGCTCAGCCCACGGCGGTCGAACTTCCGCTGAAGTGACGGCGCAGCAGCCGAAATTCTCCAGTGGCACGGCAGGCGGGGCGCTCAATCCGCTCCAGCCGCTACACATTCCCCACGACACCCCACGAAAGAGTGGGTTTCTCCCGTAGAATTCCTCAGATTCCGCGAGGGACGTCGGGAATGGGGGTCGATGACTCTCGCGAGGGGGTCACGGACGTCCCGGCACCCGCTCCGTGTCGTTTCGCAACCACAGGCTTCGTTCCGCTTACGAGGATCTCGATCATGGACCGTTCTCTCCGCCGCTTTGTGTCAGCGGCGGCCTTCGGCTGTCTCTTACTGCCATCGGCCGCTGCGTTTGCTCAGGCGCCCGCGGCCCCGCCGCAGACGTTCTGGAACTGGATGGGGGTTCCCAAGAATCCGCTCGCGGGCTGCATCAATCGGGGGGGCAACTTCCCCACCTGCGAGAAGGTGCCGCCGCTGAAGGCGATCGCCGACCCGGCGAATCTGGCCTCGAAGAACCCCGCCATCAAAAAGGCGGCCGAAATCAAGGCCGAGGAGGATCTCGCCGCGCAGAAGATCAAGGCGATCAAGTACCTCGCAGAAATCGGCTGCGGCGGCTGCTATCCGGGTGTTGCCGAGGCCCTGGCGGCGGCGCTCGATGACTGCACCGAGGCGGTGCGATACGAGGCCGTAAAAGCGATCCTGGCGGCGTCTGCATGCGGCCAGAACGACTGCGTGAAGAAGTGCGTCCGCAAGTCGAAGACGTGCAAGGAGGCGATGTGCGATTCATGGATGGGCTGCATGAAGCGGACGTGTGCCACCATGCATCTCATGTGCGGCAAGCCCGGTCCCGATGGCGTGACTCTGAAGTCGAAACTTCCCGGCTACGGCTGCGGCGCGGGTGGCTCCTGCCAGCCCGGCCGCTGCGCATGCGGCGACGGCAACTGCTGCACGTCACAAATCCTCAACAAGCTCTCCACGATGGCCTTCGAGAAGGACGATCGGGGCTGCTGGAAGGAGCCGAGTCCCCGCGTGCGGGCGATGGCCCGGCAGGCGTTGCGGGCCTGCGGACCGAACGTGCGTCCCTACACGGAGGCGCCGGTTCCCATGCCCGAGGAAGTGCCCGCCACGCCCGATGCGGACACGAAGCCCGAGCCCAAGGAGCAGGCCCCCGAGCCGAAGCGGGAAACCGCCCCTGAAAACCGTGAGGCAGCTCCCGGTTCGTCCGCCACCTCGGTGCTCCCGCCCGAGACCGAGTCGGCCGACGTCGCGGTGCCGGAGGCCGTCGCGACGCTGCCCGAGGCCGAATCTGTCGATCCCGTTGTCGCGGATCCGGTGATCGCCGAAGACGTGGTCGCCGACACTACCACCACGGAAGCCGCGGCTGCCCCGGTGGCTCCGGCTCCGGAAGATCTGTTCCCGACGCCGACGGTCGCGGCGCCGCAGACGATTCGTCCGGCCGCTACGAAGCCGGTGCGGCCGCGCATGGCCCGGCGCGGTGTGGTCATCCCGACCGCTGCGTTCTTCTCGGGCGATCGCCCGGCGAGCCGCTGAAGCCCAATGCGGAGGGATCGCCCTCTCCGAGGGTGGTCCCTCCGTCATGGGCGGTATACTCCCGCTCATGACTGCATCTGATCGATCCGCTGGCGGCGGCCGGCGGGATGCCTGGCGAGGGAAAGGGGGCGGACACCGCCCGTCATCGCCCTCCGTCGTGAACCCGCGGTGGCGTGGCCGCCACCCCTCGGCCAACGACGTCGAGTACGTGAGCCGACAGCGGCGGCTCGCGGCATGGCGGTTCGGGTTGAGCGCCGCGGCGTTGGCGCTCGTCGTCCTGCTGGTCGCGCTGCTCCTGGGTATGAAGCGGCAGGTGCCACTGATCGCGGGGGTCGTGTGGTCGTATCGCACGCCCCTCGGCCCGTTGCCGCTGGCCGAAGAGGATCGCCGCCTGGTGAACGGACTGTCGCGGGCCGGCACACTCGACCCCGGCACGGCCCGCGTCATCGACATCTCGACGAGCCTGCAAGACGCCGATGCCGACCAGTTCGCGGCCGCGTGCTGCCGCCCTCTCCCGGGCCTCAGGCCCGGTGGGCCGCGGGGCGACATGTTGATCGTCCACCTGACGGCGATCGGGGGCGTCGACCGTGACGGACGCGCCTGTCTCGTCATGCCAAAGGCGAACGCCGACATCGCCACGGCCGACGAGCGCTGGCTGAGGGTCGATGCCCTGCTCGCACGACTGACTGCTGCGCGGCCGGCAAACACAGCGCTGCTCGTGGTGCTCGACGCCTGCCGCTCCGCCCACGCCGAGACGCTCGGAGTGCTCGACGGCACATTCGCTGCGGCAGTGGCCGTCGATGTGAAGGCCGCGAATCACGACCGGCTCTGGGTGCTGACGTCGGCCGGCCCCGGCGAGACGGCCTGCGCCTCCGCGGTTGACGGCGCCTCGCTGTTCGCCGCCGCGTTCGCCGACGGGATCGAGGGATCAGCGGATGCGGCGCCGTCGGGCGATGATGATGGACGAGTGGAGTTGGCCGAGTTGGCCGCCTACCTGCGCGACGAGGTCGATCGTCGCGCCCTCGTGCATCACGGCAGACATCAGCGACCACTCATGGTGCCGTCGCCGGCCGAAGCGAACGCCGAAGTCGCGGTCGCTTGGGCGGTGCGGAAGACGCCCACGGCTCGATCGATCGCGTCGGCAACACTCGCATCGGCAATGTCCGTATGGCTCACGGATCGTTGGGCGGCCGCCGAGTCTTTGCGCGACCGGTGCGTGCACGAACAGCCGCTGGCCTGGTCCGGATACGAATCGCTCCTCCTGCGGGCGGAGCGGCTCGCGGCGGCCGGCGCCGCGGCCGAGGCCGAACTCAAGGAGACGAGAACGGCCGTCGAGGTGACAGAGCAGTTGCTGCGGCAGCCGCTCGTCGCCGGCGGCAACACGCTGCCTGGCGTGAGACTCGCGCGGCTCGCCGGCGGCGCAGCTCCGACGGCTGATCCTGCGTGGCTCGTCAAGCTGGAAGACTGGTCGCGAAGCGTTTCGACGCCCGGGGGTGAGACCGGCGATGAAGCGGCTCCACCGCCGTGCCTCGATGCGGGCCAATGGCGCTGCCGGGCCGCCGCAGCTTGGGAGCGGTTCGTGTCGTTGACGAAGGCCGGGGCCCCGATCGACCGCAGCGGATGGCAGCGTTGGAACGACCTGCTTGGGCCACCGCCCGCCGGCGTTGGACTCATTCCCGGCGAGGTGCAGGCAGCCCGCTTGCTGGCCTCGGGTATCGACGAGTCGGCTTGGAGTTCGGCGCCGACGCTGATGGGCCGCGTGGCGGCTCTGGCCGACGAAGCCGCCTTGGCCATGCTGCCTGACGACGTTCGCGCCGATGCGATCGTCGAGGCGGTGACGCCGACCCGCGACGCCGATGCGGCACGGCGGACCGCATTCGATCTCACGGTCGTGGGCGATGACATCGCGTTGGCCGGCGCCGCGAAAGCGGCCCAAGCCGCAGGCGACCAATATGGCCAGGCCGCCAACCTGGGAGCTCTGGCATCGGACGCCTGGAGGTTGCTCGATCAGGTGCGGGCGGAATGGCCATGGCTGGCACTCTGGACTGCCGCCGACACGGCCGCTTCGCTGGAGCGCCCGCCCACGGGCGGCCTGGCGACCCCCGGCGCAGCCGTCGACTGGAAAAACCTCGCCCCGGCAGTGGCCCGCCTGGAGACCGCCCTGACGGCAAGCGTGGAGCAGCGAGGAGGCCAAGCCACGGTCGCCATGATTCGGGAGGCCTTCCGCGAAGCGGACGGCTTGTTCTCGATCATTCGCGGCAACTATGACGACGCGTGCGACACGCTGGCAGAACGCGCCGCCGGCAATGCCACGACGCTCGCAGCCATTCGGGCGGCGCTCGCGACGCCGCTCGTCGCCGGTGAACGGCGAATGCGGCTCCTGGAACGTGCCGGCCTGCTCGCTGCCGAACTGCACGCCCAGCCCGTGCCGACGGCCCGGGACCAGGTTGCGGCGGCCGATGCCCCGCCGATCGGTGCAGCCGGCGCATGGGTGGCGTGGAGCGGCGGCGCGCATCCCTTCGTCGCCGCGCTCGGTCTGGCGGATGAGCATGCCAGTCGGCCACCGGCGTCGGCGGCCGATCTGGCCGTTGCCGCCGGCAGACAGGGTCTGGCAATCCGTACCGCGGCAGCGCAGCTGCGGACAGTGTCGCGGGAGACGACGGCCGCCGGCGAGACGACCATCGCCGACAGGACAGCCAACGCGTCCACCGCCCGCCGACTGGCGCCGCTTGGCCCGGCATTCGCGGTCGAGGGCCTGGCACTCGAGGCGGAAGCCTCTCCGATCACGCTCCAACTCGGCCATGCCTGGCATGTGCGGCTCATCCGTGTCGCTTCGACCATTCTCGATGATTTTTTCGGCGGCGCAGGGCCGGATGATCCGCCCTGGTTCGCGCCCGCGGCCGCAGCGTGCCTCGAGCAGGGGGCGGCATTCGGCTCCGGAGCGGCATTCGATCGCGTCTCGGGCCGCCTGGAGATGCTCCGCCTGGCACCGCAGGAATGGGCCGTGCTCGAGACAACCCCGGACCGGATCGGGGCGGCGGGAGACGGTGGCTCAACGGCCGTCCGGTCCACGCTCGTCGTCGATGACCGGATCGCCGCCGCCTTCACTCCGGGCGACGCCGCCCTGTGGCTCACGGATGGTGTCATTGACGAGCCTCTGTCGCTGCTGGGGGTGGCGACGACGGGCCCCGCCGCGTCGCGGCTTGTCGTGCCAGCGGCCCGACCGGGGACCGACGGCCGGCCGCAATCCATCGAGTGGCGGGTCGATCGCGCCGCGGCAGCCCGCGTTGCGGCGCGCGAGGGCAGTACGATGCCCCTCACGGTCTGGTTCCGCGGCCACCCGATCCTGCGCGATCTGCCGGTCGGCGGGGGCGGTGGTGCGCAGCCAGTCGTCTGGAGGCGGCCGTCGCCGCTCCCGCCGCGGGTCACCGTCCGTGGCATTCCCCAGCGCCGCGGTTCCGTCTCGTTCATCTTCGATTGCTCGGGCAGCATGGGGGCCGATGCCCCGAACGGCCGCCGCCGATTCGATGTCGGCCGTGAATCCCTCTACGACGTGCTGCAGGCCATGGCGAAGGCGGGCACCTGGGATGCGTCGCTCTGGCTCTACGGCCATCGCACTCGCTGGATCAAGCGGGCCGGCGGAGGATACGAGCCAGGCCTGTCCGACGCCGGCGAACGGGAACGGGCGGCGGCCACGCAGGCGGGGCGGCCGTTCACGCTCGAGCCCGGAATGGACGTCCAACGCGTGCTGCCGATGCAGCCGATGGGGCCGGCTCAGGCCCGCGAGGTGATCCAGTTGCTCTCGCAGCTACGGCCGGCTGGCGAGACACCGCTCTATCTCGCTCTCCGCAGCGCGCTGATGGACGACATGCCGGCGATTGCGGGCGAAGCGGCGTGGCGGGTTGTGGTCGTCACTGACGGCGTCAATGACCAGACCGGCGTCCAGCCGCTCACCATGGCCCGCGACGTCCGCGAGACGCTCGCCGCCGTGAACCGCGGGCGTTCGTCGCCGGTGCATGTCGACGTCATCGCATTCGACATCCGGGGAGGGGGCCAGGCGAAGCGCGAGCTCGAGTCGCTCGCCCGCGAGTCTGGGGGGCAATTCGTCGAAGCCGCCGACCCTTCCGCCCTGCTCACCGCCCTGCGGAACTTCCTGTCGCTGGCCCGTTGGGAAGTGCGCGACGACGCACGGGTCGTCGCCGCCGCCGAACTCGGGTCGGCCATCGAGCTGCCGATCGTCAACGACAGCGCCGCCGTGTCTTACCGCGTCTCGATCGAGGGCCGGGAGGGTGCGCCGGCCACCGTCTCGGTGAACGGAAGCGAGGCCCTCGAGTTGTTCGTCGCGACCAACGGCCGTGGACTGGAACACCGCCGCTACGACGGCGGCACCGAGCAGGGTCTCCGCGACCGACAGGCCGGACTCGCCGACCCGCTCGATCAGCGGACACGCTGGTTCGTCGGAGCACATCTTCCCCGGCGCGAGGGGGCTGCCGTGCGGTTTCCGATCTCGGTGCAGAACGACGACGAGTCGCTGTTCACGCCGCGGCCGGTCGCGTGGTGGGCGGAAGTCATACCCGAAGGCGTTCCGGGGTCGCGGCCGTTCGTGGTGTATGACGCCGAATTCCAGCCCCGTCGTCCCGTGCCGGTCATCGATCTGACGGTTCCCGACTGGCCGCGTGAGGCCTCGCAGGCGGCGATTCGCGTCTGGTTCTCCATGCAGCCGCAGGAGCCGGCCGCCACGATCGCCGTCGATGGTCTGTCAGAAGGCGTCCAACAACGGTTCACGTTTCCGGAGTTGGCCGGCATAGGAGTAGACGCCGTCTTCGAAAAACGGGGGAGTGATCAGGGCCGGATCACCGTCGTGGAGCGGCATCCAAGCGAAGCGGCCGCCGGGCTGCCACGGCTGGTGGTGAAGTGCGAGCCTCTCTGCGACCGCGCCTCGCACACCGTCGATGCCGCCGCCGCGGAGGTCCGCCATGAGTTCGACATCAGGCTCGACTCCGGCGGCATTCCCAAGGGTACCCGCGTCACTTTCGTGGCGGCCGAACGTCTCAAGGAACAGGCCGTCGGCCCACTCGCCCCTGCCGGAGCCCTACAGCCCCTCCGCGTGACCATTCCGACCGACTGATGTCCGACGAGATGTCGGCTAGGCCTTGGTTTTCTGACATCCGTTACGATACACCGCTCTCTTTTTGTTCATTCCAAACCGCTGCCGTAGGAGTGCGAGTGTGGATCGGAAGATCAAGCGGAACGACGAGGCATGCCGGGTTTTCTTCCGCCACCGATGACCTCGGCCAGCGCCGAAGCGACGGGCCACACCCCGACGGCGCGGCCGCCCGAGCCATGGCTGCGCGGCACCAAGGCCGCGTGGAGCTCGTGCCGACCGACGAGGGAGAAGGGCGGGGCCGGTTCCGGGCCGCGGTGCTCGGCCTGCTCGAGGGCCTCGCCGACGACGCCTGGGTCTATTGGTGCATCGACGACAAATACCCGATGTGGCTCGACCACGCCGCGGCCGAGGACTGCCGGAGGGCTTCGCGATCGGCCGCCAGCGGCTCGTCGTCGGCCGCCGGCCGACGCTCGCCGGCCGGCTTCTCGATGCGATCGCAGGCTTCGGCGGCTGAGACTCACGCCGTCCGCAGGGCATCGAGCCCCGCGGTGATCGCTTCCGGGCTCGCACCGCCCCAGAGCCTGTGCCACGCCCGCGCCGCGAGATAGCTGCCTGAGCGTGTCGAGCGGCTGCGCCGCATCCGCGGATCGCGGCGATCGATGAGCGGCCGGCCCACGAACCGCTCGAGCCGGGCCAGTTCGGACGAGTCGTCCATGAGCCTCGCATAGTCGAGCACGAGACATGGCTGCGTCGTGCGGTCGATGGCAGCCAGGATGGCCGAGTTGTGGGCGCACCACTGTGGAAGGCACCGCCGCACCGCCTTCAGCCGCCGCCGCACCGAGGCCGACCGCCAGTAATGAGCCCACGCCTCCTCCGGCCTCCGGAACACGGCGATCACGCGATGGGCCGGCAGTTCCTTCGCCCAGAGGTCGTAGGTGAGGCAGGACCGCGGATCCTTGAAGCCCCAGTCGGCATGCCGCGCGGAGCATGAGGCGATGATGTCGCGCATCCGCCAGCGCTCGGCATCGCCGCATCGCCGCCGATCACCCTGGGTGTCGAGGCTGAAGGCGCCGGCCGAGCCCAGGATCTCTTGGTTGAGCTCCCGCGTCGATTCTCGCTCCCACTTGTTGCCGTCGTCGTAGCCACCCTGCGGATCGACCTCATCCACCATGGCGATGCCGGCGTGGTGGAGCAACTCCGACACGAGCGTCGTGCCCGATTTGTGCATCCCGAGCACGACGTGGATCATCGCGGGCCTCTCGACGCATCGGCACATCCTGGCAAGCTGCGAGGAATACCAAACCCGGGCAGGTGGCGGCGAGGCCAATCGTCCGGGTTGACCACGAGGCCGGCACAAACCGCGGTTGCCGGGTGAACCAGCGGCCGGTATCGTCCTCAGTTCCACATGCCTGCGTCCGCTTCGCGGTGAACCCGTGCCCACGTCTCTGCACACCGACCGCCCAGACCGTCGTCCGTTCGACGTGATCACGGTGCCCGACTTCTCGGCCAACGCCGCCGTGTTCGAGGCCCGCACCCTCGTGTTTCTCGCCAGCTGGCTGGAGAACGCCGGCGCGGCCCGGGAGTTTCCCCTCCATCTCGCCTGCATCGGCACGCCGCCGGCGAGCGTCCGTCGCCTCGCTGCCCGCTGCGGTGCCCGCATCACGATCCACGAGCCGCTCAAGCTCCGCAGCGACCATCATGTCGGCAACAAGTTCCGTGGACTCGAGATCGAGCCCGAGACCGACCGCTTTCTGCTGCTCGACGTCGATGTCGCGATTCTCTCCGACCCGAGCCGACTGGCCGACTTCGGAGAGTGCATCGCCGCCTGCCCCGATGATGCCCCCAACGTGGCCGTGGCCGATTGGCAGAACATCTACGCCACCTTCGGACTGCCCCTGCCGCCGAGGATCCGGCCACTGGTGTGCGAGCTCGACCTGCCCCGCTACCCGCGGCGGATGATGGGCTTCGAGGCCCAAGACGGGCAGGTCGAGGCCATGCTCCCCTACTACAACGGCGGAGTCGTCTTCGCGCCCTGGGCCTGCAATCTCCGGGAGCGGTGGGAGTCCAACATCCTGCGAATCGCTGCGCTGTACGACGAACGGCGAGAACCCCGGAAGTGGATCCACACGAGCGACCAGGCCGCCCTTGCCGTCACGATCCAGATGCTCGCCGATGAGGGCTGGGCCTTCCGTCGCCTTCCCGACGCGTTCAACGCCCGGTGGCAGCACCTCTACGCCGGCCAGCCCGACCTGCACGACATCGTCGTCATGCACTGCTGCTGGAATTTTCTGAACGCGGTCGGCGCAGGCCCGGTCACGACCGAGAGTCTCACCGCCGCCCTCGAGCATTTCTTTCTTCACAAGGTGAAGCACCGTGCTCAGAAGCTCGTGTTTGGCGACCTTCTCCGGCTGCGGTTGTTGCAGGCCTGGCGCCGCTACCGTGGTGGGATGAACCGAGCCGAAAGTCTGTGCCGGGATCTCGACCGCGTGTGCCGCAAGCATCTCGAGGTCGTGGAGTCCCGGATGTCGGCCACGTTCGAGCACGCTGCCTGACGGCGGTCAACGTCGGGCAGCCCCGACGACACTCCGGTACACCTCCACATACCGCTCGGCGACGCGTGGCCAGTCGTGGTCGGCGACCGACGGCACCGCCGCCGCTCGCAGCCGGCCCACCACCTGCGGCTCATCGAGCAACCGCTGGATCGCGGCCGCCAGCGCCGGCGGCGATTCCGGCTGGCAGAGGAGTCCATTCACTTCCGGCCGCACCATCTCCCGGTTGCCGCCGACGTCGGTCGCCACGACCGGCAGCCCCGAGGCGAGCGCCTCGAGGATCACATTCGCAAACGGCTCGCGGCGGGACGGACAGACGAAAAAATCGGCAGAGCGATAGAGACTCGTCTTGCGGTCACCCGTGATGGGGCCGAGCAGCCGCACGCGATCGCCCAGCCCACGCCGCTGGATGAGCCCTGCCAGAGCCGACTGTTCACGCCCTTCACCCGCGATGAGGAGATCGACGCGCGGATCGCGCAGCCGCGCATAGGCCTCGACCAACAGATCGAAGCCCTTGTGGGGCACGAGGCTGCCGAGGCCAAGAAGGTAAGGCCGGTGATGCGGGAACGGCTCGGCCGCGGCGAACGCCGCCACGTCCACACCGTTGTTGATGATCGTGATCCGGCCGGGATCGACGCCAAGCTCGGTGATGACGTCGCGGAGCGATTCGCCCTGGGCGATGATGGCATCAGCGGCACCGAGCGCCATCCGCATCCGCGATTCGAGCCGCCGCGCCCGCCGGATCGCCTCCCCCGGCAGCACGTCGGCACCGTGGGGCCGCACCACGAGGGGGATGCCGGTCAACCTCCGCAGCGACTCAGCGACGTACGCCTGCGGATAGGCGGCATGGCAGTGCACGAGATCGAAGCGGTGGCGGGCGTGCAGGGCGAGGAGCCTGGGCAGGATCGCCCGCACGCCAAACCGCTTCGACCATTGCCGGCGGTGGCGGACGACCGGGTAGCCGAGCGAGCGATCGTCAAACGGCTCGCGGGCTGGCGGCGCAACCACGACGGGCCGGTGGCCGAGGCGAACGAGCTGCCGGCACAGCTGGTCGAGCACGGTCTGCGCCCCGCCGAGTGTCGGCGGGCAGACGTCGGTGAAGAAACAGATCGAGAGCGACATGAGCATGAATCGAGAATAGAGCCCTGCACGGCAAGCTGCATACGGTGGACCCGTGAGGGGCTGCCCATGCCCCGAGAGCCGGCGTATGCTGCCAAGCGCAGCCAAGGATGGCGAAGCGCAGGCAGCATCGAGCGAGCGGAAGCCAGGATGGCTGAAGCGAGCGTCCGGCGAGATGGGGCGTGGGCAGCCCCGAACCATCGCGACCAGGGGAGCGTCTCGCCCGGTGGATGCTGCCGGCAGTAAGCTGTGGCAGCCGACGCGAATGGCAGCGGCGTGGATCGTGCACGGAGGCGAATGGTGAAGCGGATTCTGGTGACCGGCGCGGCGGGGTTCATCGGCTCGCACGTGGCCGAGAGGCTGCTCGAGCGGGGCGACGAGGTCGTCGGCCTCGACGAACTGAACGACTACTACCCGGTCGCCTACAAGCGGGAAAATCTCGAGTTGCTCGCGCGGCATCCGCGGTTCTCGTTCGTGGAAGGCGACATCTGCGACCGGCGGCTCCTCGCCAAGGTGTTCGCGACGCGGCGGTTCACCCACCTGGCCCATCTCGCGGCCCGGGCCGGCGTCCGCCCGTCGATCACCGATCCCTTCCTCTATCAGCGGGCCAACTGCGACGGCACGCTCGCGCTGCTCGCGGCCTGCGTCGGCGCGGGGCTCGAGAACGTGGTCGTGACGAGTTCGTCGTCGGTCTACGGCAACTCGCGGGCGATCCCCTTCCGCGAGGACGACTCCGCCACCGACCGTCCGATCTCCCCCTACGCCGCCACGAAGAAGGCGACCGAGGTGATGAGCCACACGTTTCATCACCTTCACGGGCTCAATGTCACCGTCATCCGGCCCTTCACGGTGTACGGGCCCCGGGGCCGGCCCGACATGGCCCCCTGGCTCTTTGTGGAGTCGGCCCTGCACGGTAAGCCGATCCGCAAGTTCGGCGACGGCACCACCCGCCGCGACTACACATTCATCGGCGACTTCGCCCAAGGGTTCGTCAATGCGATCGACCGGCCGCTCGGCTACGAGATCGTGAACCTGGGCAACTCGGCTACCGTCTCGCTCAACGAGGCGCTCGACGTGGTGCGGGAGGTGACCGGCAGGGAGCTGGTGATCGAACAGGCCCCGCCACAGCCGGGCGACGTGGAGATCACCAACGCCGATATTTCGAAGGCCCGCCGGCTGCTCGAGTACGACCCCGGGACCTCGTTCCGCGAGGGCATGGCCCGGTTCTGCGAGTGGTACCGCCGGACGCGGCTGTAACCGGAGTACAAGACCCGGCAGAAAGAATGGGCGATATAGGACTCGAACCTATGACCCCCAGCTTGTCGAGCTGGTGCTCTAACCAACTGAGCTAATCGCCCGCAGAGTCGGCATTGAGAGTCTCGCGCGTGAATCGGGGCCAGTCAAGCGACGCCCCCGCCCCGCCCCGAAACCAGGCCCGAACCGCCCCTGAAGCCGCGGCGTTCGGCTTGCCCCGGCCGCGCCGCGGCCGCTACGCTCCGGGTGTGCCGGTGTTTCGCCTCGCGTTCGCCCCGAGTACCCGCATTTTCCGCACAGGCCATCATGACCCACGTCCGCCTCGCCGATGGATCCGTTCGTGAGTTTCCCCCAACGGCCCGTGTGGCCGACGTCGTGGCCAATGCCGCCGGCGGAAACAAGAAAAAGCAGCCGATCGCGGCCGTGCTCGACGGCAAGACCGTGGGGCTCGACGCGCCGCTGCCCACCGCCGGAGAGGTGGCCGTCGAGCCGCTCTTCGCCGGTGATCCGCGGGCCCTGCCCGTGATGCGTCACTCCGCGGCCCACGTCATGGCCCGGGCCGTGATGCGACTCTTCGAAGGGGTCGAACTCGCCTTCGGCCCCACGGTGGGCGAAGGCTTTTATTACGACATGCGGGCCGCCCGCCCGATCACCGACGAGGACCTGCCGGCGATCGAGGCCGAGATGAAGCGGATCATCGAGGCCGACGAAGCCTTCGAGCGGGTGGAGGTGCCGCGCACGAAGGCCGTCGAGATCGTCCGCGACCTCGACCAGCCGCTGAAGGTCGAGCACATCGAGACCGGCCTCTCGGAGCATCCCACGCTCTCGTTCTACCGGCAGGGTGAATTCGTCGATCTCTGCCGCGGCCCCCACGTGCCGAGCCCCGGCTGCATCGGAGCCTTCAAGCTCACGAACATCGCCGGCGCCTACTGGAAGGGGGACGCCAACAACGCCCAGCTCCAGCGGCTCTACGGCACCGCCTGGTTTTCGCAGGCCGATCTCGATGCCCACCTCGCCGCCCTCGAAGAGGCCCGCCGCCGCGACCATCGCGTGCTCGGCAAGCAGCTCGATCTGTTCACCACGAGTCCGCTCGTCGGCTCCGGCCTCGTGCTCTGGATGCCGAAGGGCGCGACGCTGCGAAGCACGCTCGAGAGCTTCGTCCGCGACGAGCTGGCGGCCCGCGGCTACCAGCCGGTCTACACGCCCCACATCGGCAAGGTCGATCTCTACAAGATATCGGGGCACTATCCCTACTACGCCGACAGCCAGTTCAAGCCGATCGTGATGAGCGACGACGAGCAGTATCTGTTGAAACCCATGAACTGCCCGCATCACACGATGATCTACAAGGCCCGGCCCCACAGCTACAAGGATCTGCCGCTGCGGCTGGCCGAGTTCGGCACGGTCTACCGCTACGAGCAGTCGGGTGAACTCGGCGGCATGACGCGGGTCCGCGGATTCACGCAGGACGACGCCCACATCTTCTGCACGCCCGAGCAGGTGGAGCAGGAGGTGGAGGGCTGCATCGACTTCACGCTGAAGGTGCTCGAGAGCCTCGCCTTCGACAACTTCCGCGTGCGGCTCGGGTTCCGCGATCCGACCAGCGACAAATACGTGGGCCCGCCGGAGCGGTGGGCCGAGGCCGAGGCCGCGATCGAGCGGGTGGCCCGCCGGATGAACCTGCCGGGCTGCGAGCCCGAGCCGGGCGAGGCCGCCTTCTACGGGCCGAAGATCGACTTCGTCGTGAATGACTCGCTGGGCCGCGAGTGGCAGCTCGGCACCGTGCAGCTCGACTACAACCTGCCGAGCGCCGAGCGGTTCGACTGCGAATACATCGGAGCCGACAACGCCAAGCACCGGCCCGTGATGATCCACCGGGCGCCGCTCGGCTCGTTGGAACGGTTCGTGGGCGTGCTCATCGAGCACTTCGCCGGGGCGTTTCCACTTTGGCTCGCGCCCGAGCAGGTGCGGGTGATCCCGGTGAGCGAGAAGAGCGAGGCCTATGCCCAGCAGGTGAAGGCGAAGCTCGAGGCGGCCGGCCTCCGCACCGGCATCGACCTCGCCGCAGAAAAGCTCGGCGCCAAGATCCGCACGGCGCAGCTGGAACTCATTCCGATGATGGTTGTCTGCGGCCCGCGGGACGAGGCGGCGGGCACGGTGAGCCTCCGCGACCGGGTGGATGGCGATCTGGGAGCGATGAGCCTCGACGCGGCGATCGAGCGGCTGCGGGACGAAAACGCCCGCCGCGCGGTCCGCCACAAGCCGAAGCCCTTGGCGCTGCCGAGCAACTCGGCCGCTGCTGAAGGCGGCGCCGACTATTGAAGCCAGCGATGCCGCGCTTCGCGATCCTCGAACACACCGGCGCCCCGGACGACCCCGCCGGGCGGCACTACGACCTCTTGCTGGAGGCGGCCGATGCCTGCCGCACCTGGCGGCTGGCCGAAATTCCAAAACCCGGCGGGCCACCGGTGACCGCCGTCGAACTCCCGCCGCACCGCCTCGCCTGGCTCGACCACATCGCCGGCGAAGTCTCGGGTGGCCGCGGATTTGCCCGCCGCGTGGACGCCGGGGACTATCGGATCGTGACGAGCGACGCAGCCACACTCATGGCGGCAACGCGGTGCACGATCACCGTCACATCCCCGTTTCTTCCGCCGCAAATCGAACTGGAGCGACAGAGTCAGGATTGGGCCGTATGCGGATCGCCGCGCCGCTGATGCCTTCCGCCGGAGGTATCATACGTCTCTCCCAGGAGAGCAATCCATGACGCCCCGTGAAGTGCTCGCGATGTGCCGCGAGAAGGAAGTGAAGGCGGTCGATCTCAGGTTCACCGATTTTCTCGGGGCCTGGCAGCACTTCACCATCCCCGTCGGCAAGCTCGAGGAAGACACGTTTTCCGACGGTCTCGGCTTCGACGGCTCGAGCATCCGCGGCTGGCAGGCGGTCAACGAGAGCGACATGCTCCTCGTGCCGGTGCCCGACACCGCCGTCGTCGACCCGTTCGCCCAGATCCCCACGCTCGTGATGATCTGCATGGTGCAGGACCCGATCACGCGGGAGGACTACTCCCGCGACCCGCGGAACATCGCCCGCAAGGCGGTGAACTACCTCAAGAGCACGGGCATCGCCGACACCTGCTTCATCGGCCCCGAGGCCGAGTTCTTCGTGTTCGACGACGTGCGGTTCGACCAGAACGCCCACGAGGGCTACTTCCATCTCGACTCGATGGAGGCCGAGTGGAACCGCGGTCGGGCCGAGGGACCGAACCTCGGCTACAAACTGCGGCACAAGGAGGGCTACTTCCCCTGCGCGCCCTCCGACCAACTCATGGACATCCGCAACGAGATGATGCTGACGATGATCCAGTGCGGCATCGACGTGGAAGCCCAGCACCATGAGGTGGCCACTGCGGGCCAGTGCGAGATCGACATGCGGTTTCAGGAGCTCGTCCGCATGGCCGACCAGATGTGCCTCTACAAGTACATCGTGCGAAACGTGGCCCGGCGGCACGGCAAGACCGCCACGTTCATGCCGAAGCCGATCTACGGCGACAACGGCTCGGGGATGCACACCCACATCTCGCTCTGGAAGGACGGCCACCCGCTCTTCGCCGGCACGGGCTACGCCGGACTCTCCGAGATGGCACTCCACGCGATCGGCGGCATCCTCCGCCACGCGCCGGCCATCCTCGCCATCTCCAACCCCACCACCAACAGCTATAAGCGGCTCGTGCCCGGCTACGAGGCGCCCGTGAACCTCGCCTACTCGCAGCGAAATCGTTCCGCAAGCTGCCGCATCCCGATGTACTCGGCGAGCCCGAAGACGAAGCGGGTGGAGTTCCGCTGTCCCGATCCCACCTGCAACCCCTATCTCGCGTTCGCGGCGATCCTCCTGGCGGCGATCGACGGCATCCAGAACAAACTCCACCCCGGCGATCCGCTCGACCGCGACATCTACGACATGCCGCCCGAGGAGTTGGCAAACGTTCCGAAGGCCCCCGGCTCGCTCGACGAGGCGCTTGACTCGCTCGAGCAGGATTCAGACTTCCTCCTCCGCGGCGACGTGTTCACCGACGACGTGATCGCCACCTGGCTGAAGTGGAAGCGCGAGAAGGAAATCGATCCGATGCGGCTCCGCCCGCATCCGTACGAGTTCTGTCTGTATTACGACGCGTGACGCAACGGCGGTTGACTGAATCTCAACTTGCCCAACCCGGCTTCGGACTAGCCAACCCCTCTCGCCGGACGTTCGCTTCAGCCATCCTGGCTTTCGCTCACTCGATGCTGCCTGCGCTCCGCCATCCATGGCTGCGCTGGTCAGCAACGCCGGCTCAAGGGAACGGCTAGCCCGAAGCCTCGTCCTCTGCAATTCAATGGAGAGAGGATCGGGGTTGCCCATGCCCTCGAGCGGGCTGTGGGAGCAAGCGAAGCCATGGATGGCGAAGCGCAGCGGACACGCAGAGAGCGGAGGGCTGGAGGCCCGCAGCGAACGTCCGGCGAGAGGGCATGGGCAATCCCGAGCCGGGTTTGGCGTGCCGAGGTAACAGCCTCGAGCCCGTCCTACCAGCAGGGCTGGGGAGACACAGCGGGCATGAATGCCTTTCAAGGGTGGGTGGAAAGAAGGACGCCTATCGGCTCAGCGGAGCGTCGGGGCCCACGCATGGGTGAGGTGGTGGATGATGCCGGCGATCGCGCCCTGCCGCTTGCTCGACTTCGTGGCCACGATCGTGCAATCGGCGAGCGACGCCGTGAGCGTCCGCTGCTTCACCCGCTCGAGTACCCGGGCAAACCGGTCGGGCGAGCCGGCCAGCATCGCACCGTGCACGAAGAGCGCCGTGGGGTTGAAGATGTTGATCACCGCCGCGATCGCGATGGCGAGGTATTCCGTCACCGTCCGCAGCTCGTGCTGGAAATCGCCGGCCCGCGTGTCGAGCAGCACCACGGCCTCGGCAAGGTCGATCCTCCGGCCCAGCTTCTCCCCCAGCAGCCGCAGCAGGGCGGCGTCGGTGGCGAGCGTCTCCAAGCAGCCACGGTTGCCGCAGCCGCACCGCGCGCCGTCCGGCACGATGGTGATGTGGCCGACCTCGCCCGCCATGCCGCTGTGGCCGGCCAAGAGCCGGCCACCGCTCATCACGCCCAGGCCCAGGCCGGTGGCGGCATCGAGCACGGCGAAGTCGTCGAGGTCGCGGGCGTCGCCATACATCCGCTCGCCGAGCACGAGGGCGTCGCTCTCCTGCACGAGCAGGCAGGGAACTCGGAGCCGGGATTCGAGCTCACGAGCCGGATTGTGCTTGTCGAGCAGATGCAGGTTCGGTGAAAACACGATCTCCTCGAGCCGCTCGTTGATGAGTCCCGGCACGCTCACGCCGACACCATGCAGCATCGACTGCCGCCCGGTCACGAGTTCCTGGCACGCCGCCTCGACCGCATCGAGCAGGGTGGAATGTTTCGCGGGTGTGGCGAACCGCACGGTCCGCTCGTCCGTCACCGTGCCGTCGAGCCCCGTCGCCGCCACGCAACTTGTTCCCGCATCGATCACGACGCCGAGCACGGCGGCCGAGTCCGCAGCCATCCGCACCAGCCGCCCCGGCCGGCCGAGCGCCTGCTCGACCGGCTCGAGTTCCTCTACGAGCCCGCGCTTCAGTAGCGAATCGACGGCCTTCGAGACGGTCGGTGCCGTGAGCCCCGAGACGCGGGTCAGTGCCGCCCGTGACGAGGGACCATGCCGCTGGATCGCCTCGAGCAGCCGCCGTTCGTTGATTCGCCGCAGGAGCGTCGATTCGACGCGATTGCCGTGGGTGTTCATCGGGGATGGGAACTCACCGCGTGCCGAATCGATGCACCATGGTGTGGCGGTAGGTCTGGCCGGGCTCGAGCCGTATGCTCGGCCAGTCGGGATGATGAATGGCGTCGGGATACTTCTGCGTCTCGAGGCAGACCGCCGCCTGCTTGCCGTAGGCCACGCCCCCCTTACCCTTCACGCTGCCATCGAGGTAGTTGCCCGTGTAGACCTGGATGCCGGGCTGGTCGCTGAGCACTTCGAGCGTCCGGCCGCTCGCGGGATCGCGGAGCAGGGCGACCGACCGTAGACTCCCGTCGGGCTTCCAGCCGCGGATCACGAAATTGTGGTCGATGCCCCCCGGGCTCTTGCCGTCGGCGGATGGCCGCAGTCCGGCGATCGCTGCGGCCAGCCGTGGCCGCGGCTGCCGCTCGGGCCGGAGATCGAACGGCGTGCCGGCGACCTCGGCGAACTCGCCGGTCGGGATGCTGCCCGCGTCCACAGGAAGGTAGGTGTCGGCGGCGACGGTGAGCTCGTGGTCTCCGATCGTGCCGGCCGCGTGCCCGGCGAGATTCCAGTAGGAATGGTGCACCATGTTGATGATCGTCGGTGCATCGGTCGTCGCCGACATCTCGACCCACAGTTCACCGTCGGGCGTGAGCGTGTAGGTGACCTTCGCCTTCACCCCGCCTGGATAGCCTTCATCGCCGTCTGGCGACACGACTTCGAAATCGACCGCGGGGCCGCGATCCGAAAGCCGCGGCGTCGCCTTCCAGAGCTTCTTGTCGAACCCGACGACACCGCCATGCAGATGGTTGTCGCCGTTGTTCCTGGCGAGCGTGTACCGCTTGCCGTCGAGGTCGAACGTGCCGCCGGCAATCCGATTGGAAACCCGGCCACAGGTCGCGCCGAAGTAGGGATGGCCCGCCACATAGCCGGCGAGCGAATCACACCCGAGGACGACATCGACTGGCTTCGCGTCAGCACCCGCGGCCAGCGGTACCTGGAAACTCGTGAGGATGGCACCGTAATCGGTGATCTCGGCCCGCCAGCCGCCCGGAACTTCCAGCGTGTAGAGCGAGACGGCCCTGCCGTCGGGGAGCGAACCGAACGGGCGAGCAGTGGGCATGTGCAGAGCGGGCGGCATGGGCGAAGCGGCCTCCGAGCGGGTGACGACGAACGCCTCAAGACCGGCCACCGCCAGCAACGCGACCGCGATGACGCTGATACCTCGACGGTGTTGCAGGAAGGCTGGCGATGGAGACGCAAACATAGTGGGGGTACTTTCCACTGAGAACACATAAGTTTGACACTTACTTAACGACGTTTAGGATACAGAAGAATCCGGGTTTCGTGAAGGATCGCCGATGCTTTGCCCTTTCCTGCTCACTTGCTGCTCCGGTTCACATGCCCTCCCGGCGTTTACATACGTGGTCGGCTTGCTCGGCGGAATCTGCCGGTGCCGGCGGCGGCATCAAGGGGGGCGTGAGCGTGGGCGAGACCGACGAGCTGGGCTCGGCGGCGATCACGCCGACGCACGACGGCAAGGCCGGCTTCCACGTGAAGAGCCTGCACGCCACGGTGCTCCACCAGCTGGGCCTCGATCCCAACCGGCTCGCCTACTTCTTCGGCGGCCTTGACCAAAAGCTCGTGGGTGTCGAGCACGTCGATCCGATCCGTGAAATCCTCGCCTAGTCACCCCGCGGACGGAACCGCACGACGAGGGATTCGTACCCGAGTGGCCGGTCATACGCGGCGGTGTGCTCAACGCGGTCGCATTTCGACACGAGTTCGACCCTCTCCACGCGACGGCAGAGCAGGGCCAGGAGCATCCGCATGACCGTGCGGGCGTGGGCGGCGCCAAGGCAAAGGTGCACGCCGAATCCGAACGACACGTGGGGGTTCGGCCGGCGGTCGAGCCGCACCTCGTCGGCCGCCTCGAACACCGTGTCGTCGAGGTTGGCCGACGCCCAACAGAGGCTCGCCCGCTCTCCCGACTTCACCTGCATGCCGTGCACGTCGGTGTCGACCGGACAGACGCGGCCGATGTGCGTGAGTGGCATGTAGGCCCGGAAAAACTCCTCGCTGGCGAGCACGATCCGGCTCGGGTCGGCCCTGAGAAACTCGAGTGCTTCGGGCCGCTCCGCCAGATAGCCGATTGCACAGGCCACCGAATGGATCACGGTGTCGCGGCCGCCGGCGAACATGAGGTTCGCGAAGCCCAGCTGTTCGGCCCGCGTCAGCGGCCGGCCCTGGAACCTGGCCTTCGTGAGCAGCCCGTAGAAGTCGTCGCCGGGGTTGGCGGCCGCCTCGTCGAACTGCTCGTTGAGATAGCGTTCGAGCTCGGCAGCCTGCCGCACGCCATGCTCGCCGTGGAACACGTGCACGCCCCAGCCGATGAACCGTTCGGCCTCCGCCTCGGGAACGTCGAGCAACACGGTGAGCGCCCGCGACTGGAGTGGCAGGGCGAATTCGGCGACTGCTTCGATCGTGTCGCGGCCGAGCGCCTCGGCAAGCAGCCGGTCCGTGATCGCCTCGACACGGGCGATGAACGCCGGCTGCTTCGCCCGCAGGAAGAACGGCTCGACGAGCTCGCGATACTCGGCCTGGAGTGGCGGATCCGTCTCGATCGGCAACTGCCGCACGCTCCGCAGGTGCTCCTCTGAGGGGATCGGCACCCGGTGCGGGGCGTCGGAGCTGAACGTTTTCCAGTCCTTCGCCGCCTGCCGCACGTCCTCGTGCCGCAGGATCATCGGGATCGTTTCCTTGTCGGTCGGCAGACCGAGCACGCCCGCCGTCCGACGGGGCTCGCGAAACGGGTCGGGAATCTCACCCATGACTGGTCGGGCTCCGAGGTCTTGTGCGGTCAGCCGTAATCTATGTCGCTCGTCAACCGGATGAAAGTCGCGCTGACTACGCAGAACCGAGACCTCATCTCGACAGGATGTTCTGCGGGGGCGGGTGGAGGCCGTCAGCCGGCGGCTGCGCCGTGATCCCGAATCGTACCCGGACGTCGGGGTGCGTGGTGTAGAGGCGGAACCGCTGGCCGTCGTGCACGAGCGTGGCGCTCGATCGCTTCGGCGCCTCGGGATCGACCGGCAGGAGCGGGTTGCCCGCGTACTTCGTCCAGCGCACGAGATCGGTGCTCGTGGCGAGGCAGGTCTGCCACGTGGCCCGGTCCTCCCGCGGGCTCGAGTGATAGTAGGCGTAGTAGCGGCCCGCATGCCGCACGATCTGATCGACGGCGATGGCGTGGAGGTCGTAGGGCTCGGGACCGCACGCCAGGACGGGCTCGTCGGTGACGTTGGTGAACACGCGACCGTCCCGTGATGTCGCGAGCCACACGCCGTCGTCCATGCGCTCGTAGAAGAGATGCCAGACGCTCCGCTCGAGCCACACGGCCGGCGTGCCCCGCGGCCCTTCGGGAATCGGCCCACCCGCGGCCAACCTGATCTCGAGCGGCCCACACTGGTTCCAGCAAATGCGGTCTCGCGACATGAGCAGGTGGGCGACATCCTGCTCCCCCTCGGCGAACATGAGATACCGGCCGGCATGTCGCACCACGCACACGTCCTCGACCCACGCGTCCCGCACGAGCGGATTGCGCCCGCAGCGGTTCCAGTTGAGGCCGTCGGTGCTCGTGGCCAGGCCCATTCGCCGCACCGGTTCGCGGTCGGGGTTCGAGCCGGTGTACCAGAGCGACCAGCGGTTCCCCTCCCGCATGATCCAGCCCCGCTCACGGAGATCGCGGTCCCAGGCATCGGCACCGCCCCCGGCGAACAGCGGATGCTGCGACGGCGGACCGAACTCCACGAGCTCCGCCGGAAACGGCTCGCCCCCCCGCGCGACCGCGGTGATGAGCAGCAGACCAACGATGCATAAACCAACGAGAGGAAACGGCATGCAACTGACAGTACCCAATCCGAGCGCATCCAGTCGAACCGTGACGACCGCATGGCAGGCCGGAGAAGGGTAGGCGAGGGGGTCGGCGTGAGGATGCCGAGCGTGGCGTGCGGCCGCCAGCGAGGCAACTCATGCCGCCCCCGAGCCGGCGATACCCGCGAAGCCGCGTCCTACGCGATCAGGTCGTGGATTACGTGGCCCCCCACGTCGGTGAGCCGGAAGTTGCGGCCGTTGTGGCGATACGTGAGCTTCTCGTGGTCGATGCCGAGCAGGTGCAGCAGCGTGGCGTGCAGGTCGTTGACGTGCACCTTGTTTTCCACCGCCTTGT
>JBILVW010000353.1:0-3489 GCA_044370205.1 Pirellulales bacterium
GTCGTCCTGAAACTCGACCGGCACGCTGCCGCCATCGAACCAGCGGGATTTCCAGGGCAGGCGGTAGGACAGATCGGGGGAATGGGTGCGCAGCCGAAACACCGGCTCGTCGGCATAGTGGGTCGGCGGAATCGCCAGCGATGCGGCCGGCGGGATGCTCCGCCCGCCCGCCTCGACCGGCCAATACCAGCGCACGCCCACGAACCGCTCCAGAAAATCGGCCACCGCCCAGGCGGTGCCCTCGTTGGCATAGGGGTAGTGCTTGTTGGCGATGCCCGCCTCCGGAAACGGCAGTGGCTTCGTGCTGCCGACCAGGTACACCCGGTTGGGGCCGGTCAGCACCCGGAAGCCCTCGACCGGAATCGTCGCGGCATCGATCAGCGGGCTGGTCTCGGCGCAGGCGCCGACGACGATCGCGGGGCTGTCCGCGGCTGGCAGCTTGTCGACGACCTGCAGTTCCGCCCCCGTGCGCTCTCGGATGCAGTCAACGAGCTCGGCGACGAGCATCCGCAGCTTGGCCGAGGGCTGGTCGGCGGCCACGTAGACCACCGCCTGCGGCCGGCCGTCGATCACGATCGGCACCGGCTCGTGAGCCTGCGGCGGATGGGCCGCGACCGGGGTGAGGTCGGCGACCTTCAGTTGCGCCTGGCCTGGGGGTTCGCCGGGCCCATCTGCGGCTGGCGCTTGGGCGACCGTGAGCCCCCCGGCTGCCAGGGCCGCGATCAGCCAGACCCGCACATGTCCGCCGCCCCGACTCATCCGCTGGGATGCAACCGGCTCCAGGGCAAAACGCACTCGCGGCACGAACTCCTACCGCCGGCGACGGAGAAACGTCCAGCCGGCGGCGGCGATGCCGATGCCAGCCAGGGCGATGGTGGATGGCTCGGGAACCAGCACGATGTTGCCGGTAGCCTGCGAGAACGTCCATTGATTTGAGCCGCTGCCGCTGGTGTACGTGCCCGAACCCGCGTTCGTAAAGGCCGGTCCGCCGACGAAGGCGAGGCCAAAGCTGCCGCCAAAGGACTCGTTCAGTCCGGCGACGTCCACGAGATTCCAGGTGCCGCTCGTCGCCGTCAGGCTGCTGGTGTCGATCCGCAGGAGCCCGTCGAGTTCAATCTTGCCCTGGTTCGCCAGGCTGCTGCTGCCCGAGAGGATGCTATTGGAAACGTTTGCGTTTTGCAGTTTGAAGAGCGTCTCGCTGGTGGAATCCAACTGCAGCCAGCCCATGCGATTCGCGGAACCGCTGCCGAAGATCGTCGTGTTGCCGGTGTAGGTGTTGACGCCTTGAAAGACGACCGGTGCGGCCGAACCAGACGTGATCGCACCGATGGTCAGGCCGTTTGACGACGACCCATCCATGATCGCCTTGCTGAAAGTCATCACGCCACCCGTGCCGCTCGCGGTCGACGTGTTGTTCGTGATCCAGAGCGGGTCGTTGAGCTTGATACCGACGAAGACATCTTTGGCCGCCCCTGCAGTATTCAAGGTTTCGCTGTTAATGGTTGCGGTGCCACTGCTGACGTCGAAGATCAGCACGCCGGTGCCACTTGTGACATTGGCGATCCGGCGAAAAAAGTTGCTGCCGTTCCGGACCGTTATCAACAGGCTGCCAAGCGTGAACGACGCATCCGCGCCGCTGGCGTCGGCTAATGTCGCCGTGACGTTTGCCGCAAAACCGCCTCCATATCGAGCCGTGTCATCGATGGCATTCGGAACGCCGATGGGCAGCCACTTGGACGTGCTGCCCCAGTTCCCATTACCAGACTGCCACGTGTACACGGTCTGCGCCTCCGCAGCCGCGGACGCAAGCACCGTCGCACAGAGTGGCAGGACTGCAAGTGCAGCGCGGCGCCGAATCAGGCAGAAGAAAACCTGAATCATTTCAAAAGCCCTCTGAAACCTTGGAACGGGCCCGCGAAACGTGCTGCTGTAGACCGATGTTGCTTTTTCGACGAAGTGTCAGAGTACCCCCAAGCCCCCCGCACCCCCTAGCGAAAACTTATTCCAAGTCAGCCAAGATCTTTTTGCAAAACGGCCGACGTCGGGACCCCGGCGCCGCGGCTCGGCGGTCCGCACCTCCGCTTTCTGCGGCTGGGAGGAGGATATGGCGTCGCCCGGAAGCCAACTCCGAACTCCGCTTGAAGACTCCCCGGATGGGGGAGGCGATTCAGCGGGCGCACCGCCTGCAGATCGTCGACCGCCAGCTGCAGCCTGGCAACAGCGGCCATCGCCAGTCGGGTGCGAAGGCCATGTCCGTCGCTGCCTGCCTAAAGCGTTCCGCGCCCGCCCCCGCGCGATGCACGCCGCGGGGACGAGGTTGCTGGACACCGCTTTGGATGGCGACAAAACGAGTTGCCATGTTGTCCAGCTTAGCCTCAGGCAGCCCGCCGCCGCAGGAATCGCCAGCCGAGCAAAGCCGTGCCGATGCCTGCGCGTCAACCGGAGCACGTCGTTGGTGCTGGCGTCGCGACTGCCGAAGTTCGGTGCCGTGCCCGCGAGCGTCGCCCCCGCGGCCGTGGTCAGCGTACCCGTGGAAGTGACCGTCGTGCCCAGGCCCAGCACGCCCGATCGGCGGGGCTGGGCGAGGGCGAAGCACGGCGGCACCAGCCTCAACAGGCTGATGGAGGAGTTTCGTCAGCGGTCTCGGGGCTCGCCGTTCGACAGTCTCCCCAACTGCCGCACGAGTTCCTCCGCTTGCCACGGCGGCAGGACGTCGGCCCGCTCCGCCGTGTAGTCGAGGCGGCTGGTCTCATATTGCTGAAGGAATCGCACCGCATTGACCCAGCCGAGGCACTCGACAAGGGCATCAAATCCGCGGCTGCGCAGTTCCGCGGGCTCGAGCAAAGCGTGGGTCATGCGAGCACCTCCGTTGCGAGTTCAACGACACCAACGACGCGCACCCGCAACGCATCGCGGACGTTCATGGCCGCTTTCAAGAGGCGGTCATCACACGTGGAAAAGACGTCTGCAGCCGTCGCTTCCGCACTGGCAACATGCAGGGCGTCGAAGTTGCCGAACCCCATCTGCATCAGGAGCCGCGTGCGCTGCTCCAACGCAGCGGAATCGCCTGCCGCATCGACTGGCTCCAGCCAGCGTGCCAGCCTCGCCGCCCGAACCGGCAACGGATTCCGCGTGTTTTCCAGCCACAATGCCGGAGACCGAGCGAACCGGATGGCCTCGGACTCAGCGGAAAGCAGGGCCAGGACCGCCTCTGATTCGAGACGAATCCGAGGCTGTGACTGGTCGTCGAACGGCCGCTTCAGGCAGCACATGTCCAGATAGATCAACATTTCCCGAGCATACCAAACGGAGCGCGGCAGGGACGGCGAGCTTACCTGGGGACGAGGGGACATTCCGCATGTGTGTCGGTGCGCAAAAGGGAACATTCCGGAACGCCCTCTTTCCTCGTGGTGTGGCTGGTATCAGCCGCCACGCGGTGTCCCCGGGCTCCCGCCCGGGGCTTGCTGGCGGTGCATCTGCGGGCCGTTG
>JBILVW010000354.1:0-3486 GCA_044370205.1 Pirellulales bacterium
CGCCGGAAGGACCTGAGAGATGACCGAGAGCCACGACGCACCGCATCGCCCCGCCCCATCGAGTCCGGGATCCTTCACCTCGGCCGTGGCCGTGCCCCTGATCGCGCTGGGCCTGCTCGGCGCCGCGGTCTGGCTTGGCTCGGCGCCGACTCCAGCACCGCCGACCACCGTGGCGGGACCCGCGATCGCAACCGATCCGCTACCGAGCTGGAACGACGGGCCGACGAAACGGGCGATCCTCGAGTTCGTGGCCGCCGTCACCACGCCCGACAGCAAGGACTTCGTGCCGGTGTCCGAGCGGGTGGCCGTGTTCGACAACGACGGCACGCTCATCTGCGAGAAGCCGATCGCCCACGGCATGTTCCTGATCGACCGCGTCCGCGCACTCGTCGAGCGGCAGCCCGAACTGGCCCACGAGGAGCCGTTCGCCACGCTGCTCACCGGCGACCTCGACTTCGTGCGGCGGCTCGGCAAGAAGTTCTTCGCCGACCTCTCGTTCGCGGCCCTGGCCGGTGTGCCGGAGGAGAAGCTCGAGGCCGAGGCCCGCGACTTCATCCGCACGGCGCGTCACCCCGTGTTCGACGTGCCGCTCGGCGAGACGACCTATCCGCCGATGAAGGAACTGATCTCATTCCTGAGGTCGCGGGATTTTTCCGTCTGGATCTGCTCCGGCAGCGGCGTGCACTTCATGCGGCCGGCGGCGGCCGAGTGGTATGGCCTCCCGCCGGAACGGGTGATCGCCTCGCGGCCGAAGACGGTGCTGCGGGAGATCGACGGCATCGAGCTCGCGGCGGGCGATTCCCCCAACAAGCGGCTCGACCTCGTGGTGCTGCCGGAACTCGAGGTGCTCAACGACGAGGAACGCAAACCCGTAAGCATCGGCGAGCAGATCGGCCGGCGACCGATCTTCGCCGCCGGCAACGTCGGCACCGGTGGCGACGTCGAGATGCTCCGCTGGTCGCAGTCGGGCGACCGCCGCAGCCTGCAGCTGCTCGTGCTGCACGACGACGCCGACCGCGAGATGGCCTACGGCGAGCCGCAGAACGAGTCGCTCGCCGCCGCGGACCGATACGGCTGGCAGGTCGTGCACATGAAGTCGGATTGGCGGAGCGTGTTCGCCCGGCCGCTCGACAAGCTGGCCAGTTCGAAGCCGCAGGCAGTGGCAGCTCCCACTCAGGCCGCGGTGCCAGCCGCTGCCACGGCTCACGACGCCCCGCCGCCGACCCGCTGGGGCGAGGAGCTGGCGGCATTCGCACGACTCGATCGCCAGTCGCCGGCACAGACCGGGGGCGTGTGCCTGTTGGGCTCGTCGAATATTCGGATGTGGAGCACGCTGGCCGACGACTTTCCGGGCATGAACGTGGTCAACCGCGGCGTGAGTGGCTGCCGGCTCGCGGAACTGGCCGAGTTCGCACCCCTGATCGCGGCGCCGCTCGAGCCCAGGCTGGTCGTGGTGTCGGCGGGCACCAACGATCTCGCCGCCGGCCGCACGCCGGCCGACATCGCCGCCGACTTCGGCCGCCTCGTGACGAACCTTCGCCGCGAGCTGCCCGACGTGAAAGTGGCGTTCCTCGCCATCTCGCCTTCGATCAAACGGTGGGAGCAGCGGGAACTGCAGGCGGAGGCGAACGAAGCTGTTCGCAGGCTCATCGACTCCGCCGAGCTCGGCGCGGCCGTCGAATTCATCGACGCCAACCGGGCCTTCCTCGGCCCCGACGGCACGCCGGCGGCCGAATGCTTTCTTGACGACCAGCAGCATCCCAGCACGATCGGCAACGCCCGTCGGGCCGAGATCATGCGGCCGGTGATGGAGACACTGCTCGCGGAGTGACGGGACATCCCCATGAAAGCTCCCAGGCGCGAGCCGGGGGATGATCCGCGCTGCCTCGCGATGGACGCCGCATCGATCCCCCTGCTTGCGCATGGGGGCTTGGATTGCGCATGCGGGCTTGGATTGCGCATGGGGGGCTTGTATTGCCCGTGGGGGCTTGGATGACCAGCGTCCGTCAGGCGCGGCGGTGGATGTAATCCTCGACCTGATGCAACGCCGTCTCGCAGCAGGCGAAGCGGTGCGCATTGATGTCGCCGATCGACACCACGCCGGCCACGTCGCCCTGCGGATCGAGCACCGGCACGTGCCGGATGCGGCGGCTGCGCATCAGTTCGGCCACGTCGTCGATCGAGTCGTCGTGCCCGCAGCAGAGCACCTCGGCGGTCATGACCTCGCCCACGCAGGTGTGATCGGGGGAGAGGGCGTCGCCCACCACCCGCCGCAACACGTCCCGCTCGGTGAAAATGCCCGCGAGCCGGCGGCCGCGAACGACGAGCACCGACCCGATGCCGTGGTCGTTCATCAGCACGGTCGCCTCGCGGACCGTCGCCTCCGGCGGCACCGCCACGATCGCCTGCAGCAACTTGACATGCAGGATGTCCAGCACGGTTTCCATGAGTGAAGCCTCCCCTTCCGGTCGCGGCCCTTGTTGCCCTCGACGATTGCCCCAGACACTGACCACATTGTACCGGGGCCGATTGCCAAGAGTCCACGTCGGCACCACCGAGGAGAATACGGCATGGCGCGCGAGGATTCGCACAACCCGGTCACCGACACGCGGGGCATCGACACCTGGCTGGCCGGGTTCACGAGCGGCGACTGGCTCTCGGTGCTGTCGCCGCGGCTGCGTGAGCCGGTGGCCCGCGGCCTCGTGCAGGCGGCCGTCGCCGCGGCCGTGATGCTCGCCGCCGCGCCGCTCATCGATGCCCGCGGCGAGGCCTGGCTCGATGCCACGTTCACCCGCACGCTCGGGGCGCTCGCCGCCACCCGCGGCCTCGACAGCGCCATCTCGCTGGCCCAGAGTTCCGAAGTGAGCTTCAGCTTCGGCCCCGGCGGCAGCCTCGGCATCGGTCAGGCGCTCGACCCGGTAAACGACCTCGTGGAGCAATATGCGGCCGTGCTGCTCACGAGCACGACCGCCATCGGCGTGCAGCAACTCGGCATGCGGATCGGACGGGCGCTGGGCTGGTGGGTGTTCCTGCCTGCCTTCACCGCGCTGGCCGCGGCCGCTGCGTGCGGAGGGCCGTCGCGAGAGTCATGCCTCGCCTGGGGGCGGCGGCTCTTCGGGATCGCGCTGTTCGTGAGACTTGCGATTCCGGCCGCCGGCTGGATCGACTCGGTCGTGGCCGACCGCTTTCTCGAGGCCAACTACCAGACGGCATCGGCCGTGGTGGCCGACACCGCGGAGCGGATCGAACAGGTCGAGAAGTCCGACTCCGAGAAGCCCTGGTACGAGCGATACAACCCCGTCGACGCAATCGGCGACCGGGCCCAACAGCTCTACGACACGCTGGCCGTGCTGGGGGAATCGATCGTGAATCTGGCCATCTATTTCACGGTGTCGACGATCGTTCTGCCCCTGGTCACGCTGTGGCTGCTGTCCCGGGTTTCCGGGATCATGTTTGCGGCACCACCCCGGTGATCTCAACACCGCC
>JBILVW010000355.1:0-3479 GCA_044370205.1 Pirellulales bacterium
TGCCTTCGCTTGCCGCCAACGCCGGCGAGCAGGGTACGGGTCGCCCGAAACCTCGCCGCTGTGGTTTGACTGCAGAAAGCGGGGAGGCACGGGGCTGCCTGTGCCTTCTCGCGGGCTATGGAAGCGAGCGTAGGCAGGATGCCGAAGCGAAGCGGACATGCAGTGAGCGTAGGGCAGGATGCCCGTAGCGAACGTCCGCCGAGAAGGCACAGGCAGCTCCGTGCCGGCGGTCAGCTCACGATGTCTTTGACGACGTTCCCATGGACATCAGTCAGCCGGAAGTCGCGGCCCTGGTAGGGGTAGGTGAGCCGGAGGTGGTCGCGGCCGTAGTTCGTCTCGGTGAGGGCTCCCTGCGAGTAGATCGTGCGGCTGAACCACATCCCGCTCTCGCCATGCTGGGCAAATTTGAACATCGAAGGGGCGACGGGGAAGTTCTTCTGGCCGCTGGTCATCGTGGTCAGCCGCTGTCCCTGCCGGATCGATTCCGGCAGATCCTCGCCCCGCCGCTTCGCCATCTCCGGCTTCGGGTCGCAGAGGTCCATCTGCGAGGGGGCGCCCGACTGGAAGAGGTAGATCACCCGCTTCGCCTTCGGCGGGAAGTTGGGGAACGCGGCCGTGGCCGATCCGCTCGGCAGGCGTCGAGCCCCCTTCGGCGAGCATCCGCTTCGCGAGGCCATGGGCCGCCTCGACGAACGTGGTCTCGTTCAGGAGCGCGAGCGCCTGCAGCGGCGTGTTGGTCCGCGACCGCTTCACGATGCAGGTCTCACGATTCGGGGCGTCGAACAGCATCATCGTGGGAGGCACACCCGCGTCGCCGTTCGGCGGCCGCCCGCCGTGCGGGGAGCCAGCCGTCAAACGCGGACCTGGGGAAGGTCGATCGGCCGTGCGGCGTGAAAGCGTGTGGTGCACTGCCATCGAAGAACTCCTGGCGAGAAACGTGATCGCGGCCTCAGCGCGTCTCGCGGATTCGGATGTTCCGGAAGTGAACCTCGTCGCCGTGGCCGAGGAAGCCGATGTGGCCGGACGTGCGGGCAAGCCCGGGATGGGGCCTGCCGTCAAGCGTCGGCTGGCCGTCACGGAACGGGGCGACGTCGGCATCGACGATCATCTTGCCGTTGACGACCACCTTCACCCTCGAACCGTTCACCGTCACCTCCTCGGTGTTCCATTCTCCGGCGGGCTTCAAGGAGCCGCGCTCGGCCGCGACCACGCCGTAGATCGAGCCGTGCACCTGCCAGGGCTGGAGCGATGCATATTTGGGATGGGCATCGTCGAGGATCTGGAGTTCCATCGCGTTAAAAGCCGCGTCGCCCTCGACGGGGGCCCGGATGCCGAGGCCATTGTTGGCCCCCGGCGTGAGCCGGAAGTCGAAGCGGAGTGTGAAGTCGCCGAACTCCTTCTCAGTGAGCAGCTTGCCGCCCGCCCCTTTGCGGCACCGCAGCTCGCCGTCCACCACCTCGTAACCCTGCGTAGCTCCACGCCAACCGGCGAGCGACTTTCCATCGAAGAGCGACACAAAGCCCTCTTCGGCCGCCGGCACGACCGCCGCCACGCCTTCCGCGAGCTCCTTGATGAACACGTTCCGCACGTGCATCGGCGCCCCGTGGGTCTGGATCTGGATCGGACCGCTTGCAGGCAGCGGCTTGCCCTTCTCGAAGAAGTTGGCCAGCGGTGCCGAATCGACGACGCGCTGGCCGTTGATTTCGACGGTCACTTTGTCGCCAACCATCGTGATCCGCGTCGTGTTCCACTCGCCGATCGGTCGGTCGGCCTTGACGAGCGGCCACTTCCCCGGAGCGTCGGCCGGGTTGTTCCAGAGGCCGCCCGAGCCCTTGGGCGCCCCATGCTTCTCGTCCCGCGGGCAGGCCGGATCCCAGATCTGCACCTGCGGGATGCCCCGCAGATAGATGCCGCTGTCGGCGCACGGTGCGGGGAGCATCCAGTCGATGAGTAGTTCGAAGTCGCCGTAGTCGCGGTCGGTCGTGAGAAACACGCCGTGGCCGTCGCTCACGATCACGCCGTCCTGCACCTTCCAGTGCGCCGCACGATCGTCGTTCCACTGCTTCTGCCGAGTTGCACGTTCCTCCGGCGTGCCCTCCGCCTCCTGCCGCGGGTCGAGGTGCGGCCGGCCCCGCCAGCCCGTGAGATCACGCCCGTTGAAAAGTGGCGTGAAGCCCGCCGGCGGCTCGGCGGCGCCCGAAAAGGTGCCAGCCACAAAAAATACGCAAAAGAAACGAAACAAAAAACGGCCTAGCTTCGCAAGCAACGCATCTTCTCCAAATGTGGTGGCTGGCACCTTTTTTTTAGATGGCGACGGGGGCACCGCCACGGGCCGCACTCGCGTCGGCCGCAAAGATCACGTCGAAGGTCTTGTTGGCCTCCGGAAAACTCGTGAGCGGCATGTCGTCGCCACGGTCGAGTGCGTCGAAGAACGCCTGGAACTGCGCCTGGTAGGGATGGTCGCTCACGTCGCCCGAGTCGAGCATCTTCATCGAGAGCCGGCTCCAGTGCCCCTTGTCGGCCTTGAGCTTCATCGAGTGGAACCGATCGTCGAGCAGACTCCCCTCGCTGCCGACCAGGTGCGTGTGGAAGTAGTAGGGCTGGAGGCAGTCCACGATCGCGGCGGTCTTGCCGACGGCGCCGTTCTTGAACCGCAGGATCGTCACGCTCGACGTGTCGTACTCATACGGAGCGAAGATCTCACTCGCCGACTTCGTGCTCAGGCTGGTCACGCTCTCGACGTCGCTCCCCATCAGCATGAGCAGGGCATCGAGGGCATGGCAGCCGGCGGTGAGCAGGGCGCTGCCGCCGTCCTTCTTGCCGGTGTTCCAGCGAAACTGGCCGTACCACGGGCCGATGCCGTGGTAGTAGTCCACCTCCCCGTAGTGCAGCCGGCCGAGCAGCCCCTCGTCGAGGAGCGCCTTCGTCACCTGAAACTGGTTCGAGAACCGGCACTCGAAGCAGACGCAGCCCTTCACGCCGTTGGCTGCCGCCGCGGCCACGATGTCTCGCACCTCGTCGGGCGAATTGGCCATCGGCTTCTCGAGGATCACATGCTTCTTCGCGTTCGCCGCGGCCACGGCCTGGTCGCGATGCAGGCTCGGCAGGCCCGTGATGTCCACGACGTCGATCGCCGGGTCGGCGAGCATCTCCTCGACCCGTTGGTACAGCCTGATCGGGTTGCCGTGCTTCGCCGAAAGCTCGCCCGCGTCGAGCGGCCGCGACGAGCAGACGGCCGTCACGCGTCCCTGCTTCGTGGCGTTGATGGCGGCGATGTGGGCGGTCGCGGCCCAGCCGTAGCCGACGACGCCGACGTTGATGGTCTTCATGTCGTTTTCCCCGCACGGTGCATCACGAAGCCCTCGATCGCCTCGTATTCAGGTAGGCCAAGCCGGTCATAGAGCTTGGCCGTATCGCGGTTGCGGTCCTCGGCCCGCTGCCAAAACTCGCGAGAATCGGCCGGGCCTGGAAAGAGTGCC
>JBILVW010000356.1:0-3478 GCA_044370205.1 Pirellulales bacterium
ACGGCCACCGAACCATCCACGCCGAAGGTACGGTAGCTGCCGGTCTTGTAGGCCAGTCCGCTCCCCGTCATCACGGCGCCCGACACCAGCTGGAAGTCGTAGCGATCGTCGAGCCCGCCGGCGGCGAAGCCCGCGGGCGGATTGGCCGAGGGCGCCTGCGTGAAGATGTCGCGAAAGTTCGAGTTGTTGCTCCAATTTCCCGGCCGGTTGATCGGGTCGAAAGCCTGGCCGTTGCCCGCAGCGAGGAACCGCTCGTAAGCGAGCTCGTTGCTGGTCTGGAGGTTGAAGTCGCCGACGTAGATGATGCTCGTGCCAACGCCCAAGGCGTCGGCGTCGGCCCGGATCACCTGCACGTCGGCGGCCCGACGAGAGGCCGACTCCGAGTCGTCGGCCGCCTTCAGGTGGCTGTTGTAGACGTAGAACACGCTCGTGGCGTCGCCGCCGACGGGCTGGAACTTGTAGCGCAGCGTCTGCCGTGGGGCGCCCGTGGTCGAGGCCGTGCCGATGGCCCGTTCCTCGAGCAGCTGCAGCGCCGCGGTGTTGTAGACCACGCCCTGCGTGCCGCTGCCCGTGGTGTCGCCGTCGAGGGTGCCGCGGGCATACGCCCCGGAGCCGTAGATCGCATTCAGCCGGGTGACGAGGTTGGCCGAGGTCGTGGCCTGGCTCTGCACCTCCTGCATCGCGATCAGGTCCACCTGGTCGACGTGGCCGGAGTAGGCTTCCGCTCCCATCGCCTGCACGAGCGTTTCGAAGCCGGTGCGGACGCCTGCAATGTCGGCGGCAGTGATGTTGTAGGAGACGATCCGCAGATAATCGATCGCGCCGGGCTTTGCCGTCACGGTGGCCGACGCCGTGCCGGGGCCGGCCGAGTTCACCGCCCGCAGCCGCACGGCGTACGACTGGCCATTGACGAGGCCGGTGATCACCAGCGGGCTCGCAGTCACCGCGGGCGACGGGATCACCCAGTTCGTTCCGCCGTCGAGCGAATATTGGTAGTTCGTGATCGACGCGCCGCCATTGGACGACGGCGGCGAGAAGGCGACGGAGAGTTGGCCGCTCGCGGGCGTGACTCCCGTGATCGTCGGCGCGGAGGGGGCCACGACCACCGTCGAGCCACTGCCACCGACGACCGTGATGTTGTCGAGGAACGCCCGCTTGGCCGAGGTGGCGAACGTGATCGTCGAGGCGGCCTGGCCGCCGGTGAAGGAAAGCGTCTTCGTCTCGAAGGCCGACGAGATCGTGGCAGAGTAGGAGACCGTCTGCGGGGTCTGGCCGCTGACGGTGACGACGATGTTGCCCTCGACCGTCGTCCAGCCCTTGACGTCGAACGTCACGGTGAACGCGCCGCCATTGCCGGAGAGGTCGAGCGTCTTCGACGTGATCGATCCCGCAGCCGAACTGCTGCCGAGCTTCACGGCTCCGCCCGCCGAATAGGCCTTGGACGACGTCGGGAAGTTGGCCGTGAGATTCGTCGTCACCTCGGTGCCCGATGGCGACCCGGTGCCCGAGCTGGCGGTGTTCCCGCCGGCCGTGAGCGTGGCGAAATCCTCGGCCAGGAGCGTGACCGTGGACTGGCTCGTGACCACATTGCCGCTGGCCGCCGTGAGCACGGTCCGCGTCGTGGCCCCGCCGCCGCCGACCGTGATCGGCAAACCGTCGTAGGTGCCCACCGGCGCCGAGGATTTGAGCCGCACGAACACGGTCGTCGATGCCACGGCTCCGCCCGACGCGGCGAGCGTGAGGGTGTCGGCATACCCGGAGCCCGCGGTCGTCGAGACCTCGAGGCCCGTCGGAGCCGTGACGGTCAGATCACCGGACAGCGTCGCGCCGGAGACGGTGAACGTCTGCGGTGCCGAGGCTGTGCCGGTGGTCGTCGTGAGCGGGCCGGCCAGCGTCGCCGGCGATACCGTGATCGCCGGGGACGGCGTCACCGAGAGTATGCTCGCCGTCAGCGTCGGCTGCGTGAGCGTGTAGTTGGTGGAGGGGGTGGCGAAACTGCCCGTGCGCACGAGCGTCTTGCCGGAGCCGACCGTCGCGTCGGGGAACGCCCACGAGACGCTGCCACTCACGGTGAAGGTTTCGCCGTTGACGAGCCCGGCGTAGGCCGGCGTGCCGGTGACCGTGGCCGTCGTCGTGCCGTCGAAGGTCTTGTCTTGGGCCAGGAGGCCTGTGATCGTGAGGCCCTTGGCGGCGACGGCGTTGCCGGTCGCGGCCGTCGTGATGTTGGCGTTCGTCGCCCCGGTGCTCGAGAGCACGATGTTTTGGGCGTCGTAGGAGCCTGTCGCGGCAGCCGCGGCCGCGAGCCGCACGCGGAGCGTCCCGCTCGCGAGGCCGCCCGACTGGGAGAACGTGGCCGTCGTTCCGTACGTCGTGCCGTCGCTCGAGACCTCGAACCCGGTCGGCGCGGTGGCTACGAGGCTGGCCGTCAGGTTCGTTCCCGAGACGGCGAACGACTGGGCGGCCGACGCCGTGCCGTAGGTCGTGGTGAACGCAGCGGCGGTGGCGGCGCCGCTGATCGTAGGGGCCGTGGACGAGGAATTCGTCCACGTCAGCGACACGTCGTCGATGCCGTAGGTGTCGCGATTCGTCGAACCCGTCGATCCTGCAAGTGCCGCGATGCGAACGTAGACAGGCCCGCCGACGTTGTCGATCGCGCTGCCAAAACTGTACGAGCCGGCCGTCGAGCCCCATGTGCCGGGGTCGGCGTAGGTGCCGAGGTTGGTCCAGGACGTGCCGCTCGTCGAGTATTGCACAGTCCAGGTCGTGGACCGGGTCTGCACGTCCAGCATCTGGTGCTTCAAAGACAGACTGAAATTGGTCTTTCCAGCCGTGTTGGCGAGTTCCAGTTCGAAGGCCGCCCCAGGATCACCGACGGAGCCGGTCTGACGGACGCCGAGGGCACGATCCGTGCGGCCGCTTTGCGTGGCCGTTGCGTCCGCACTCGTGCCGCCGTCGGCCGACGCGTAGTTCTTGAACCCGGCGGTCGTGACGTTCCAGGCCGTGGCCGTGGTCGTCAGCGTCGCCGCCGTGCCGCGGCTCGTCGCCGTTGCCCCGGTGAAAACCGTCCAGCCGGTGGGCAGGGCCGTGCCGATCCCGTCGAACGTCTCCGTGTACGACGTGCCCGATGGCAAGGCGACGGCCGCCAGCATCGCCCGGCCTTCGAGGGCTTCGGGATGGAGCGACGTCACTTTGTCCCGCCCGCGCGTGCGGACGCTGGATGAGCGGCCCCGCTGGCGCCGCTGCTTCGGCATGAACGCTTCCCACACCATTCGGGATTTCCTCCTGCCCGCGTCGAGACGCTCTTCAGGATGAAACCACCGTCACACCCTTGCTGCTGAAAAAGAGATCAGACGTTCGACGACGTCGTGAACGTGGCCACGTCGCTGTAGACGATTCCCAGGCTCGTCTTCACGAACGCCCGGAACCGGTAGCTCGTCGAAGCGGCCAGTCCCGTCACGTCCACCGTGAACAAGCCCGA
>JBILVW010000041.1:0-12274 GCA_044370205.1 Pirellulales bacterium
GCGGGAAGCTGCCAGCGAGGAACGCCGCGGGCAGCGATGTCGAACGCCCGCAATGAGTTGCCGGCCGGTCCTGCCTGACCTTCCCGGCGGCCAACGTTCATCTCGGCGAGCGGACCTCTGTCGCTCGGCGGCCCGGGCGGCACATCTACGGCGAATACGAGGCCCTCCGCCGCGGTGAGCGACGTGGCGGTGAGGTTCTCGAAGGCCCATTCGCCGTCATCTGCTCCCCCGCCCGGCATATCGGCCTCGGCTGGCGCGTCCCCCGGCGGATCGCCACCGGTGGGGCCTTCGAGAGGGCAGAGCCAGAGCCGTTTTCCGGTGGCAAAATCGACAGCGAGGATGCCGAGAGGAGTGCGGGCGAGAATCAGGCCGTCGATCGCGAGCGGGACAGCCGCCGGCAGCAGGAACCGATCGAGTGCCTTGGCCGCCTGCGCCCGCTTGTTGAGCAGGCGAGCCTCCTCGGGATGGCGGGTGAGCGGCACTCGGTAGCGCGACACGAGCAGTGGTCTGGAGGCCGCCACCGTCGCATTGCGTGCCGCATCGCCTCGCGGCTGCGTCCAGTCGAACATCCGGGCTTCGGGCGTCGATCCAAGCGAGGCGAGCCAGGCAGCGGCGCGTGCCGGCGGCATCGACAGTTCGACGTCGCCACCGGCGATGCGATCGCGTCCGGCGGCCGACGTGAGAATCTCGATCGCTGCAGCGGATTCACCGGCCTGCGCGAGGGCGACACTCCGCATGAGCGACAACGTGGGCTCGGCGAGCCCGCTGCTGCCGTACTCTGCGAGACGATCCAGCCAGGCCGTGGCGACGGCGGGCTGACAGCTCTCCAGTGCCGCGACGGCCGAGAGCATGGCGGCGCGTTGGCCGGCAGGCGTCGAGAACCAGCGGCGTGCCACATCGACCACGGCGTCGAGATCGTTCGCCGCAATGGCCTCGTCGAGACGGCGTTCGGCCCGCGCGGAAAACAGGAGCGAGTAGGCCTCTTTGGCCGCCCGGGGCTGGCTCTTCATGAGCGTCCAGGTTTCCGCCTTGATGCTCCGGCTCGTGTCCCGTTGGGCCGCACCGCCGACGAAGGCGTCACGAGGGGCGGACAGAATCTCGTCGAACAAGGGCGCAGCGTCGCTCCAACGGTTTTCGGCGAGCAGCCGCCGTGCCCTGTCGAGCGTTCGTTCGAGTTCCCGATTGGCCGGGAGGAAGACCCCGTCGTCTTCGGGTTCCGGGGGTGCGTCCGCCGAGACGACGGCCGTGAGCCAGCCCAACAGAGCGGCCAGCAGCATGCCGAGGAACGGCTGCATGAAGCGACCAGAGCCGGCGGGTTGCAGGAAAATTCTCATGTCGCCGAGAGCCTTCCAGAGACTATCACACCTCGCCAAAACCCGGGAAAACAGGGTGTCCGGACGGATCGCCGCTCCGGGTCGGCGGCCCGTGCGGGGACGTCGAAAAGCTGAAAACAGGCTTTTTTCCGGCCGGGAAGTCACTTTTTCGCCTTGCAATTTTATTTTCGGAACCTCTAATCAGCGGCTCGTACGGCATTTCCGGCCGAGTTATCCTTGCGGTGCGGTTTACATCGCACACCTTTTCTCCCCTTCCCATCCGCTTTGGAGGTTATGGCTATGGCAAAGAAGTCGGGCAGCAAGCCCCTGACCAAGACCGAGATCATGCGCAGCATTTCCGAGTCGACGAACCTTCCCAAGAAGGACGTCGTCGCGGTGATGGAAGCGCTCACCCACGAGATCCACAAGGCCCTCAAGGGCTCGGGCACCGGCGTGTTCTCGATCCCCGGCCTCGTGAAGATCGAGCGCCGCAAGGTTCCCGCCCGTCCGGCTCAGAAGGGCGTGAAGAACCCCTTCACCGGCGAACTGCAGGACCGTCCGGCCAAGCCGGCCAGCGTCAAGGTTCGCGTCCGCGCCCTGAAGAACCTCAAGGCGATGGTCGTCGCCTGAGCCGTCTGCCGTCCGCGGCCTGGCCGCGACATGATCGCTGAACAGCATGCGGGCGGTGCCGGATTCGGCACCGCCCGCTGTCGTTTGCAGGCCGTGCACGCAGGAGCTCTGGGAGATGCCGTTTCGACTGTTTCGCCGGAAACCTCGAGTCCGCTTCGTCTACCTGCGCCGGTCGCGGCGCACCGGCAGCACGGTCATGCGGTGTTTCCAGCTATGTGACCTCGTGCGCCGGCACCTTGGCAGCCACTTCGATTTCGGCGTGGTCGAGCTCCCCCGGTTTCGCGACGCGAGCGCCGAGATGCGGTGGGTCAACAGCCAGCCCTCGGGCGTCACATACATCTTCGTCAAGAAGGCGATCGACGGGCTGAGCCGAGAGTCGCTCCTTCAGTTGCATGCCGCAGCCAACGCCATCTGCCTCGACTATGTCGATCGCTCCAGCGACGACTGGATCGACTCCGGCGTCGATCTCCACTTGGCCTGTTCCGTGACCGGACTCGAGCGGCTTCAGGAGGCGATCCGAGCCGGCCGCATCTCCGGTGCCACGAGCCTGCTGCTCCATCATGCAGATCCCCGGCTCGCGGCCCTATCGCATCGCCATCAGCACCTCCCCCGTATGCAGGCCGTCTACTTCGGCTCGCTGGACAACGGCTTTCTGCCTCCGGACATCGCCCGGAGACTCACCGTGCTTCAGGCCACGAATAACGCCGCCTTCAAGGCCAGCGTGCGCCGCCTCGTCGATTTCAATCTCCATTACTGCGTGCGTGGCCGTCAGCCACGAGCCGCGAAACCGTTCACCAAGGGATTTACGGCGGCTGCGTGCGGAGCCAACGTCGTGGTCTCGGCGACAGTGGACGACGCCTTGCATTTTCTCGACACCGACTATCCCTACCTCGTGCCGAGTGACGACGAGGCCGACGTCCTCGCCGTGCTCGACCATGCCGCCCGGACGTATGGAACCGCGGAATGGCGCCGCGGTCTGGAGGCCATGGAGGCCATCCGGCACCGCATCGCCCCCGCGCGGCTGGCCCAGGATTGTGCCGAGATTCTCCAGACGCTCCACGGATGAATCGGGGCAGTCCGTGAAGCAGGGCGACCCGGGTGGCCAGGGGGGGGCGCCGCGGCCGCCTGCCGGCCCTGGTTCACACCGCTCAGGCCGCAGGGTCAAGCTGATCGATACAAGTTGCCGATACCGAATGGCATGTCTCCGTCCTCACTCGTCAAGACCGTCTGTCGGTCCATGGGCCGGAGGTTCGCCCTGTATCGGAATCGACGGACGACGTTTCGCCATGAGCTGGCCATCTGCGCGATTTTCAAGAACGAGGCGCACTGCCTCGATGAGTGGCTCACGTTTCACGAGGGCGTCGGCGTGGAGCACTTCTACCTCTACGACGACGGTAGCAGTGACGGCTTCCGCGACGTTCTCCGCCCTTGGATGAAACGGGGACTCGTCACGCTGACTGACTGGACCGGCGGCAATCAGACCCCGGCGTACAACCACTGCTTGCGGCGGGTGCGGATGCAGACACGCTGGCTCGCCTTCATCGATCTCGACGAGTTTCTGTTCTCGCCGCCGCACCCGGACCTGCGCACGGCTCTCGGAGCCTATGCCGATTCTCCCGCCCTGTTCGTCTATTGGGTGCTGTTCGGCTCGTCGGGGCATCGCATGCGGCCGGCGGGATCGGTGCTCGAATCATTCACCCGTTGCCTGCCTCCGGCGGAAGCCGCTGCGGATGCCTTCGATCATCGCCACGACACCGGCCGGGCGGAGTACGTGACAGGCTGGGCGAAAGACGGCAAATCGATCGTCAATCCGCGGCTCGTCCGGACGTTCGGCGTGCACAAGCCGCAGATGCTCTGGGCCGGGCAGACGCTCGATGAAAATCGGCAGCCGCCTCGGCCGCGGGTGGAAGGCTGCATGCTGAGCTTCAAGATGTTCCGGATCAACCACTACTGGTCGAAGTCCATCGACGAATTCCGGGAAAAAGTGGCCCGCGGCAGCATCTGCGACAAGAGTCGGCCGCCGCGGGATTTCGGTCGGTGGCTGGAGCGTGAGGCGATGCTCAACCAGGCCGAGGATCGCGTCATCCTCGAACACTGGATGCGGATCCGCCGCACCGCCGAGGTCGGGCCGCGGGTCGCGGCCTGACACCCCGTCGAACAAGGAGCCGAAGTGTGCGACACAGCAGTCCATTCTTCTCGCAGCTCGGCGACCGCATTGACTCGCTCGGCGGCCTGTACAACGCCCATCTCCATCTCGATCGCTCCGGGACCCTCGCCGCTACACGCACGCTGCTCGAGCCTCGCGCCCGGGGTCAGGAGTCACATCTGTCGCTGACGACCAAGCACGCCCTGATCCCCGCCATACATGCGAGCGAATGTTACGACCCGACGGAGATCGAGCGGCGGGTCGAGTGGTTCTTGGAGCGCATGATCGAGGCTGGCACGACCCGTGCCGCCACGGTCGTCGATACGACCGCCGATCGGGTCGGACTCTCCGCTCTCGAGACGCTGCGTGCGATCCGCGACCGTCGCCGAGGCACGATCGAGCTCGAAGTGGGCGCCTATTCGCCGCTCGGGTTTCGCGACGACGAACCCGACCGCTGGCGGCTGCTCGAAGCGGGGGCCGAAATCGCCGACTTCGTGGGGCTGCTGCCCGAGCGTGACGACACCCGCCGGTATCCCGATCACGTCGGGTTCAGCGAATGTTGCCGCCGCGGACTGCGGCTGGCCGAGCGGCACGGCATGTTCGTCCACATCCATGCCGATCAGATGAATCACCCGCGCGAATCAGCCTCGGAGACGGTCGTCCGCACCGTCCGGGAGCTCGGTCTGGGGACGGCGTCCGCCGAGGTCCCCTGGATTTGGTTGGTGCACGTGATCTCGCCATCGACCTACGACGAGCGGCGGTTCGATCGGCTTCTGGGAGACATGGTCGAACTCAACATCGGCGTCATCTGCTGCCCGTCGGCGGCCATCAGCATGCGGCAGTATCGGACGGTGCTCACGCCGACGGGAAACTCAATTGCACGGGTGCTGGAGATGGCGGCGGCCGGAGTTCACGTGCGGCTCGGCTCCGACAACATCTGCGATATCACGTCCCCGGCCGGCACGCCCGACCTGATGCACGAGATCTACGTCCTCTGCAACGCCCTGCGGTATTACGACGTGGAGTGTCTGGCCAAGCTGGGCGCCGGCCTGCGGCTCGATGCGGCGGATCGGATGCGGCTTCAGCGGCATCTCGCCGAGGATCGTCGGGAAATCGCGGCGGCAGCCGACGATCGCAGGGCTCAGGTGGCCTGACGACCATGCACTCCCTCCCCTGGACACCCGGCGATATGCACTGCCATGACCTCCCTGGCCTGCTGGCCCGGGCCGCCGCGGCCTGGCCTGGCACCGCGGCCCTCGAGCCGCCGGGGGCTCCGGCGATCCGATCCGCCCTGCTCCTGGCCCGGGTGATGACCGCAGCGGCCGAGTTGCAGCGGTTCGGCGTACGGGGCGGCGCAGCCGCCAGCAGGGTGGCGATCGTCATGCCCAACGGCCCCGATCTTTCGCTCATGATGCTCGCCGCGGCAAGCGTCGGCACCGCCGTGCCCCTGAATCCGGCCTATCGCCGCGAGGAATACGAGGCCTACTTTCGCATCGCGCGGGCCGAGTTCCTGGTGGTCGATGCCGGTGCGGGCGGGGCCGCGATCGACGCCGCCACGGCCCACGGCATCCGCGTGCTGCGGTGGGAACACGACCTCACCGGATCTGCGGATCCGTCCGTCATCCCGTGCCCGCTCGCCGCCGCCGAGGATGTGGCGGTCGTGATGCTCACCTCCGGCTCGACCGGCCGCGCGAAGGTCGTGCCGCTCGCCCATGGTCACCTCTGTGCCGGTGCCGCTGCGGTCGTGCGGTCGGTGGCCCTCGGTCCGACCGATCGGGTGCTCTGCATGTGGGAGCAGTTTCACATCGGCGGGATCGTCGATCTCCTGCTGGCACCGTTGTGTTCCGGCGGCACGGTGATCGCCGCCGGGAGTTTCGACGCCAGCCGCTTCTTCGAGCTTCTGGGCTCCGCCCGGCCTACCTGGTTCCAAGGGGTGCCGACGACCCTCCGAGAACTCTGCCATCATGCCCGGTGTCATGGCCTCACGCCGAAGGGCTCATCGCTGCGGTTCATCCGGTCGGTCGCCGCCGCCCTTCCGCCCGCGTTGATGGCGGAAGTCGAATCGCTGTTCGGCGTGCCGGTCATCCAGACCTTCGGCATGACCGAGGCCGCCCCTCTGATCACGTCAACGCGGCTGCCACCGGCCGGTCGCAAACCGGGCTCGGCGGGCACTCCGTGCGGCGTTGAACTCCGCATCCTGGACGATGACGGCCAGCCCCGATCCACGGGCATCGTCGGCCAGGTCGCGATCCGTGGCCCCAACGTCTTCGCCGGCTACGAGGCCGACCCGGAGGCCAACGCGCAGGTATTTCGCGACGGCTGGTTTCTGACCGGAGATGTCGGTCACGTCGATGCCGACGGCGACCTATTTCTGGCGGGGCGCGTCAAGGAACTGATCAATCGGGGCGGCGAGAAGATAATGCCCCGTGAGGTGGAGGAGGCGCTGCTCGCTCATCCGGCGGTGGAGCAGGCGGCGACCTTCGCCATCCCCCACCCGACGCTGGGCGAGGACGTGGCCGCCGCCGTCGTGCTGCACGCTGACGGACAGGCCTCGGTCTTGGAGCTGCAGCAGTTCGTGGCGGATCGACTGGCCTCGTTCAAGGTGCCGCGTCAGATGTTCGTGCTCGACAGCCTGCCACGCTGCCCGGTGGGGAAGGTTCGCAGTCGCGATCTCCGCGATCTCTGTCTCAGTCAACCGAGGCCCTCTCGTGCGTCGCCTACCAACGGGCTGGAGGCTGCGATCGCCCGGATCTGGATAGATGAGCTCGACGTGGCCGAGATTGGCATCGACGATGATTTCACCGCCGCCGGCGGCGACTCGCTGTCGGCCGTCCGCGTGGCCCTCGCCGTCGAGGAACTCTGCGGCGTGGGTCTTGATGACCGGGCCGTCGCCCGGTCGCGAACCGTCCGCAGCATGGCGGCCTGTCTCATGGATGCCGGCTGTCCGAGTGAGCCGCCCTTCCCTTCCCTGCGTCCGTCCGGGGCCGTCGCGGGATCGCGGCGGCTCGATGCCGTGCTCGACATGCCTGCCGAGGGGGGGCAACTGGCGAACGACCTGCTGGCCGGGTGCGATACCGTGCTGGCGTTTGAGACGGCCCGTCATGCCGCCGAAACGATCGGGACTCCTGCCGAACTGCGGGCCGTCCTCGCCCACCGGCCACGGCGTGGCGTTCGTCACCTTTTCGGCGCCCTGACCAAGCCCGTCGTGAGTTTCAGGCTCCGCTGTCGCCGCGGACGGTTTGCAAGGGACGTCAATCGCGTGCTCCGGCATGCGGAGCAGCCGCTTGGCTGGAAGCGGCGGGCCATGGCCGACCATGCAGACCTGTTCTCATCGGCCGAGCGTCGGCCCGAGGAGAAGACGCTCGTCGTCGCCTTCGCTGGGCGGACGATGCGGCTGATGACACCCACCCACCACGTGCTCGGCAGCCTGTCGCCAGCCCGGCACGATCTCCTCCTACTCCGCGATCCCAATCGCAGCCACTACCGCGACGGCATTCCCGGCGTGGGGGCCGATCTGACCGCAGTCGCAGACCGCCTCGCGCGGTACGTGGATGAATCAGGGTATCGCCGGGTCGTGGCCCTGGGCACGAGCGCGGGGGGTGTTCCGGCTCTGTGCACGGCGATCCTCAACGGCTGGGAGCGGGTGTTGGCATGCGGCACCGATCGCCTCACGAGCCACCTGTGCTTTCGCGGACTGCTCGAAAGCTGTGCCCGGATTCATGCCGCAGCCTCTGCGCCCGACATCGTTCTCGCCTACTCGGCCCGCAACGAGCGGGACACCGACGGCGCCCGCCAGATCGCAGCCCTGCTGCCCGACGCCCGCCTGCTGCCCGATGCCCGATTCGCCGATCATTCCCTGCTCTATCAGTTGCATCGCCGCGGTGAACTGGCCGGATTCCTCGCTCGTGAACTGCTGGAGCCTCGTTCGCATTTTCTGGAGGCACGATGTTCCGCCTGAGCCGCCGTCCACCGCGGCACATGCCCTTCGTGTTCGTGATCGGTTTCAACAAGACCGGCACGACGTCGCTGCACGAGTTGTTTCAACGCAATGGGTTCCCGGCCATCCATTGGGATCACGGCCGTCTTGCCCGCCGAATGGCGCTGAATTGCCTCAACGATCGCCGCATTCTCGACGGATATGACCGACGCTATCGCGTCTTTTCCGACATGGTCACGCAGACGCGGAGCCTGCGGCTGGAGGCCAATGCGTGGTTTCGCATTCTCGATCGGGATTACCCGGGCAGTTTCTTTCTCCACAACACCCGTCCGCTCGAGGACTGGATTCGAAGTCGCTCGGCCAAAACGTTCAAACGCTACGGCGGCTGCACGAACCTGGAGTTGGAGATGCAGATCCTCAACACCCCCGACCCGCAGCACGTGATTGCTGCCTGGACGCGGGAGCGAAACGCACACGAGGCTGCCGTGCGTGGCTATTTCGCAGGGCGTGAGCACTTCCTCGACATCGACATCTCCGATCCTGAGTTGCCCACGAAGGTCGCGGAGTGGCTCGGCATGAAGCTCGACCCCCGACACTGGCAACGCATCGTGACAAACCGCCGGGCGGCCTGAGTTCGCTCGCGGCGGGCTCGAATTCTCTCGAGGGGCAAGCTGCAGCGGCCGCAGGCGGATAAAACCGAGGAAACGCGATGCTGCCGGGTCTGAGTCGTCGCTTCTTGAAGCCAAAGGGGCCGACGACCGGGATCCTGATCCTTGGCATGCACCGTAGTGGCACGAGCAGCCTGACTGGATCCTGCAGCAGCGGGGATTGCGGCTCCGCAAGTGGACGGGGCCGGAATCGAACCGGCGACACACGGATTTTCAGTCCGTTGCTCTACCAACTGAGCTACCCGTCCCCAGCCTCGAAAGGCCGGAAGAAACACATTGGTATGGCCCGGGTGCTGCCGTGTCAACGAGCCGCTTTTTCGGCCCGACTGGCCAGCAGTTGCACGATCACCGCTACCAGGAAGGCGCAGCGGCCGAAGCCGCCCGGGGTCCAGTCGCCGAGCACGGTCTGATACAGGCCCGGTGCGAGATCCCGAATCAGGGACATCCCCCAGCCGAAGCCGATGCCAACGGCTATCGACGGCACGAGAAGTCCGATGGCGGTGGCCGCGGCCAGCCACTGCTGCCGCGATGTCCCGGCCGTCCATCCGGCCGCCCAAGCCTCACGGAGCAGCGGCTCGATCCAGCCGCCGGGACCGCCCTCCGACAGGGGAGCGGAGCCGCCGGTGCGAGCCGAACTGCGGTCGGATGTCCGCTCGACCTCGCCGCTGTCCCACAGCGCGGGGCTCGCCGACAGGCTGCCGGATGAATCGCCCGCCGCGAGGCGAGGCTGCTCGCGGCCGATCGGGGTCCGCCCGGGCGGCACGGGCCGGTCGGTCGTCCAGCGGGCGAGCATTTCGACGACGTCGCGAGCCCGCGACGTTCGCTTGTGCGGCGACTTTTCCATCAGCGCCTCGACCACGCGGCACATCGGCTCGCTCACGTGGGGCGCCAGGCTCTGCAGCGGCCGTGGCGGTTCGCTCCGATGCCGCTTCATCTTTTCCTTGGGCGTGCCCCCCGGAAACGGCACCTGTCCCGAGAGCGCGTAATACAGGCTGCAGCCGAGTCCGTAGATGTCAGCCTGCGGGCCGACGTCATCGGGCGACAGGGTTTGCTCGGGGGCGATGTAATCCATCGTGCCCACCACGCGGCCGAGCCGCACGGCCTCCTGCTCGAGCGTCGAGCCGGCCAGGCCCATGTCGAGCATCTTCACCCGGCCGTCGTCCATGACGAGGATGTTGCCCGGCTTGACGTCGCGGTGTACGACGCCCTGGTCGTGGGCGTGGGCAAGGCCGCGAGCCGCCTGCGAAAACACCGAGGCAGCCGTCACCTCGTCGAGCGGCCCATGCAGCCGAACCTGCCGCTTGAGGTCGAGTCCGGGCACCAGTTCCGTCACCAGGTAGTAGACCATCGCGTCGTAGCCGGCATCGAAGGCACGGACGAGGTTCGGGTGATCGAGCCGGCCCAGGATCCTCGTCTCCCGCTGAAAAGCCGCCTCGGATTCGGGATTGGCCTTCGATCGAGGCAGCACCTTCACCGCCACGAGGCGGCCCATCATCGAGTGCTCCGCCTTGAAGACGTGCCCCATGCCCCCCTTCCCGACCTTGTCGAGCACGGTGTATTGGCCGAGGTGAAACCGGGTGTGGCCGGCGAGCAGTTTCTGCGCCTGGAAAGGCGTGATCTGCCCTGCGCCGACGAGCCAGTCGGCCCACTCTCGATCGGAGATGGGCTCCGAGGGGCGGCCGAGTCTAGCCCGCAGCTCCGCCTCGGCTGCTTCAATCTGGGCGGGCGTGAGCAGTCCGCTGGCGAGCAACGCCTCCCGGAAGGAGAGGCGTGGCGGCGGACGAGAAGGTTGATCGCTGTCGGATGACATGGAGAAGACCCGAGGGCACGAGTGTAGCACCGCACCACGCGAGCGGGGGGAATCGGCGCTGTCCGAGCCGTTAGCCTGTTCCAGCCTGCGGTGGGAACAGAGCCGGAAACCGTTCCCGCCAGTCACGCGGCAGCGACGCCTGCAGCCGGATCGTTTCACCCGTGGTCGGGTGCTCGATAACCAACGCCGTGGCGTGGAGGGCGATGCCTCGAGGAAACGGCAGGCGTGCGGCATACAGCCGATCTCCCACGATCGGACAGCGGCGGGATGCCAGCTGAACCCGCAGCTGATGCCGCCGTCCTGTGGAGGGCTTCAGCTCCACCAGCGACACCTCCCCCGCCCGGTGCACGACCCGGGCCTGCACATGGGCCGGAAGGGACCGCGAATCAGACGCCGAGTCGTGCTCATCGTCATCGGGGGCGTCGCCGCCGGCGGGGGCACATCGAGCTGCTGGGCGAGTCCGATCCCCCGCGGGCCCAGAGTGGGCGACGGTCGATCGAAGATCCCCCGGCCGGCGACTGATCTCGTCGTGCCATTCGACCCAGGTGCCGAGTGGAGCCGGAAACCGCCCCTCGACGATCGCCCGATAGGTTTTTTCGACGGTGCGATTCCGAAATTGCTCGGCAAGGCCGGCTGCGGCGGGCGATGTTTTGGCCACGACGACGACCCCCGAGACGGCCGCGTCGAGCCGGCTCACGATCCCGATGAAGGCGCCCTGAGGCCAGCTTCGCTTGAGAATCGTATAGAGACTCTCCTGCCCCCGCTCCGCATTGGCGGTGGGCAGCCCGGCCGGCTTGTCGAAGGCCACGATCGCCTCGTCCTCGTAGAGCACTGGCGGTGGCGGATACGATGTCGTCATGGCTGAACCTTCCCCCCGATCGATCATCCTTGCAAGCCGCTCGCCCCGCCGGCTGGAATTGGCCACCCGGGAGGGCTGGCGGGTGGAGGTCGTGACCCCGCCCGAGGCGGCCGAAGCGGATGCGGCAGCCCGCGGGCCGCAGGAATCACTGGAAGCCTACGTCTGCCGGCTGGCCCGGGCCAAAGCCCAGGCGGTGGCCGAACTCGTCGCCAGCGGCACGATCCTCGCCTGCGACACGCTCAGCGAGGTCGATGGCCGTCCGCTCGGTAAACCGGCCGATCGGGCCCATGCCGAGCAGATGCTGCGGTCACTCTCCGGCCGCGTCCACCGGGTGGTGACGGGTGTCTGCCTCTGGCAGCGGCCGGAATTGCCGCCGTTCGAGGCCCACGCGGAAAGCATCCTGGAAATGGGCCCGCTCGACGACGATTTTCTGGCCTGGTATCTCGACAGTGGCATGTGGCAGGGCAAGGCGGGCGCCTGCGGCTACCAGGACGAGCGGCTCCCCCTGCGGGTGCTCCGCGGCAGCGAGTCCAATGTCGTCGGCCTGCCGCTCGAGCTCGTGCGAGAGCTCCTCGCCACGATCGGCCCGTAAAAAGCAGCCCGTAAAAGCAACTGGCCCGCACGGCTTTTTGGCCGTGCGGGCCAGCGTAGAAAATTCCGGCGATACCTACTCTCGCGCTTGTGGCACTACCATCGGCTCTGGAAGCTTAACTGCCGTGTTCGGTATGGGAACGGGTGTGACCTTCCAGATATGTTCACCGGAAAATATTGTCCGCGTCTTCGAGTCGAAGCCGCAGGAATGGTCGTGGTAATTGGCGTGCCTTCGTAAGAAGGCGCCCAGATCGTCATGCTTTCCGGGCAATCGCCCGTGAGCACTGGATACGAGTGGTCAAGCATTCGTCCGTTAGTAC
>JBILVW010000042.1:0-12263 GCA_044370205.1 Pirellulales bacterium
CGTTTTGTGACGGCTCCCACAAAACCTACGGATTCACCGCAAATGATCGAGCGGCCACCAGCCCGAGGGATGCGGCTGGCGATGCATCCTGACAGACCAGCAAGGTTTCCGGTGGCCCTGCCGGATGTGCGGCCGGTGCGAGTGGCGGAAGGTCTTCTCTGAAAAAGACTTACGGCATGCAGTCCGGAGAAAAAACGGGGCTTTTTGCCGCGGTTCGATATGGACTGCCCCCGGGAACCCCTGTAGGGTTGAGCGTCCCGATTGGCAGAAACCCGCCCCGTTACGGCCCGGACGACATCGATGTCGCACCAGCACTCGAACTTCTACCAGCGTTCCAGCGTCGCGATCCTCGCGGTCCTGGTGTTCCTGCTGCCGCTGGTGGTGATCGGGGCGATCAAGGCGAAGGGCAACAACCGCAACGACGTCAAAGGCTGGCTGCCGCTCGAGTATCCCGAAACCCAGACCTATCGGTTTTTCCGCCAGAATTTCCAGGGCGAGGAGTTCGTGCTCGTCAGCTGGGAAGGCTGCACGATGGCCGATCCGCGGCTGGATCTCCTGGCCCGGAAGCTCCTGCCGCCCCCCGAGGAAGCCTCCCGGATCGACCGGCCCCTCTTCTTCAAGACGGCCCAGACCGGCCCCCGGGCGGTCGCCCAGATGTCGCAGGAACCGCTCAATCTCGACCCTGCGGAGGCGGTTTCCCGGCTGACTGGGGCCTTGATCGGCCCTCCTCCGGCCGGCGTGGAGGCCAATTCGCCGAACGACGACCATGCCGCCCGGCAGACCTGCCTGGTGCTGACGCTGTCGGACACCGCCCGGGCCAACCTCCACGGCGCCATTGACACGATCAAGCGGGTGGCCGTCACGGAGTGCGGCATCCCCGAGGCCTCGTTCCACATGGGCGGGCCGCCGGTCGACAACGTTTCGATCGACAAGGCGGGGCAGACGAGCGTCACGGTGCTCTTCGGTCTCTCGCTGGTGGTCGGCGGCATCGTCAGCTGGTGGAGCCTCAAGAGCCCGATGCTCGTCACGCTCGTGATCGCCTCGGGCGTCTACAGCATGTTCGCGAGCCTGGCGATCGTCTGGTACTCGGGCTATCCCGTAGACGCGATCCTGCTCACGATGCCGTCGCTCGTCTACGTGGCGACGACCTCCGGCGCGATCCACCTGGCCAACTACTACCGCGACCAGCTCGCCGAGAACGGCGTGCAGGAGGGGGCGGCTGGCCGGGCCGTGCATCACGCGCTGCTGCCCCTGAGTCTTGCCACCGGCACCACGGCCGTGGGCCTTGCGACACTTGGCGTGAGCGAGCTCGTACCGATCCGGATGTTCGGCATCTTCTCGGCGCTCGGCGTGCTGACGAGCTTCATCATCCTCGTCACGCTCATGCCGGCGGCGCTCGAACTCTTTCCGCCCAAGCTCAAGATCGGCGCCGCGGCCGAGGCCGACAAACAGAGCCCCTCGTGGCGGCCGATCGAGGCGAGCCCGTGGTGGCGGGTGGGCGAATGGATCACGAAGCACCACGCCCTCGCGGCTGCGGCCTGCCTGCTCGTGATGGCCGGCGTGGGCTACGGCATGACCCGCGTCGAGAGCAGCGTGCAGCTCATGCGGCTCTTCTCGCCGAAGGCCCGGATCCGCACCGACTACCAGTGGCTCGAGACGCATCTCGGACCGCTCGTGCCGATGGAGATCCTCGTGCGGATCAACGACAAGGCCTGCTCGCTCAACTTCCTGGAGCGGATGGAGCTCGTCGGCGAGATTCAGGACGAGATCGGCCGGCTCGACGAGGTGGGCAGCTCGCTCTCGACGGTCACCTTCGGCCGCAGCCTCGACGTCGGCGAATCGGGCGACGGGATCGGCGGCGTGGCGGGCCGGGCCCTGGGGCTCAACGCCCGCACGCGGCGGAGCGTCTTGAATCGCCGGCTCACGGCCCACCGCGACGACTTTCTCGCTGGTGACTATCTCCGCCAGGCCGAGGTGGATGGCGCCGACGGCCGGAAGCAGACCCAGGAACTCTGGCGGATCAGCGCCCGCGTCAGTGCCGTGAAGGAGGTGGACTACGCCCTGTTCAAGGCCGACCTCCGCAGCAAGATCGACCCGATCCTCGCCCGGCTCGAGGCCGAAGGGATCGATGGCGTGTCGGTGGACTACACGGGCCTCGTGCCGCTCGTCTACAAGGCGCAGCACTCGCTGCTCGACGGCCTCAAGATCGGATTCATCTGGGACTTCGCCATCATCGTGGCGGTGATGGTGCTGCTCTGCCGCGCCGCCTCAGCCGGGCTCGTGCTTCTCCTGCCGGCCGCGTTCCCCGCGATCATGGTGTTCGGCGTCATGGGCTGGGGCAACGCGATCCTCAAGTCGCTCGGCACCGGCAACCTGCTCATCGACATCGGCACCGTGATGGCCCCGAGCGTGGCCCTCGGCGTGACGGTGGACGACGTGGTGCACTTCATGCTCTGTTTCCGCCGCGGCATCGCCGACGGCCTGGATCGTAAGCAGGCCGTGATGCTCGCCTACAAGGGCTGCGCCCGCGCGATGTATCAGAGCTGGGGCGTGATCGGCATCGGACTCTCCGTCTTCTCGCTTTCGCCGTTCGGGCCGACCCAGCGATTCGGCCACATGATGCTCGCGATGCTCACGATCGCGCTGGTGGGCAATCTGGTGTTTCTGCCGGCGCTGCTCGCGGGGCCGCTGGGAGCCCTGTTCGGCGGGAGTGTCTTGCGGCTCGAGCGGAAGAAGGCCGACCGCGAGGGACGGCGGAAGGTGAAGGTCGATCCGGGCAGCGACGCCCTGCCGGCGCCGCACGTGCTCCCCGGCCCGACCAAGCAGGTCGTGCATGCGTGACGGCTCGCCGGAGACAGACCCCGGCACCGGACTGCCGACCGCCACCGTGGTGCTCAAGCCCAAGCGTGCCCGTCCGTTCTTCGGGCGGCATCCGTGGGTGCTCGACTCGGCCGTGCTGCGGCTCGAGGGCGAGCCCGCGGAAGGCGACGTCGTCGAACTCGCCACCCACGACGGGAAGTTCGTGGCCCGCGGCCTCTGGAATCCGGTCAGCCGGATTCGCGTGCGGCTGTACGCGTTCGACCCCGCCACCAGGCTCGATGCCGGCTTCTGGCGGGGCCGTATCGAGTCGGCCATCGGACTGCGCCGGTCGCTCGGCCTCGACGACCGCGCGGGGGCCGCGCGGCTGGTCAACAGCGAGGGCGACGACCTCTCTGGCCTGATCGTCGATCGGTACGGCGAATATCTCGCCGTACAGGTGACGGCGGCGGCCCTCGTGCCCCGGCTCGAATTGATCTGTGACACCCTCGAATCGCTCGTGGCTCCGCGGGGCATCCTGCTGCGTGGCGCCGAGCGCGGGCTCTCGAAGCTCGAGGGCCTGCACCTCCCCGACCGGCTCATGCGGGGCGTTGCCCCGACCGGCCCGATCTTCGTGGAGGAGCGTGGACTGCGCTTCGGCGTCGATCTCGCCGAAGGGCAGAAGACGGGCTACTACCTCGATCAGCGTGACAACCGGCATGCGGCCGCCGCCTACGCCCGCGGCCGCCGCGTGCTCGACATGTTCTGCTACTCGGGTGGCTTCGCCGCGGCCTGTGCGGCCGCCGGAGCCCGCAGCGTGCTGGCCGTCGATTCGAGTGCGAAGGCCACGGCGCTGGCGAAGGCGAACGCCGACCTCAACGGCGCGGCGAACGTGACGGTCGAGAAGTTCGACGCCTTCGACAAGCTCGACGCCCTGCGAGCCGCCGGCGAACGGTTCGGCATGGTGATCCTCGATCCGCCGAAGTTCGCCCGCAGCCGGGCGAGCCTCGACGACGCCCTGCGTGCCTATCACCGCATCAACCGCGTGGCCGTCGATCTCCTCGAGCCGGGCGGCGTCCTCGTCACCTGCTCCTGCTCCGGATCGGTCTCGCGGGACGACTTCCTGCAGATGCTCGCGGGCGTGGCCCAGCGATCGGGCCGCCCGCTCCAGCTGCTCGAATGCCGCGGTGCCGCCCCCGATCATCCCGTGAGCGTCAGCTGTCTCGAGGGCGAATACCTCAAGTGCATCATCGCCCGCGTGGCGTGAGGACCATCCCCCGGCTTCCGCCTGGGGGCTTTTATGGGGAAACTCCGTATCATCCCCCGGCGCGCGGGCCTGCGGATCACTCTTTCGAGTCGGCGGGCTTGAGGAGGTCTTCAAACGTGCCGAGGCCGTCATCCTCCGCTTCCGGCTCCTCTTTCTTCGCCGCCGCGGCTGGCTTCTCACCCGGCTGGCCGGCGGCCGGGGCGGCCGGCGGAGCGGGCTCGGTGGGGGCTGCCTTGCGGGGCCAGCGTGTGGCGACCATCGCGTCGAAGAGTTTCTGACGCGGCTCGTTGGGCCGCGGCACGCGGCGGACAGCCTCGACGGGAGTGAGCCGCGGGGGTGGCTTGTCGGGATCGGCCTCCTTCGCCGGCTCCGTCGAGGGCGGCGGAAGGATCGTGATCCCGTCCAGGCTCACGGGTCCGTCGACCGCTTCGACGAGAAAGAGCAGGCTCGCGAGCGTCGGAAACACGCCCGCGTCGGGCCATGCCGCCTGGTGATGGTTGGGGTAGTGGCTGTGCTGGAAAATCGTTTCATACGTCACCGGGTCGGGCACGCCGACCTTCACCGGGGGATCGCGGCTGAGCGATGCGTGCCACGCATTGGCGACACGTCCGATCCCCAGCGATTCGATCGCCGTCGAGAGGAGATGGTTGCCGCCGGCGCCCGACCACTGGCCGTTTTGGTCCTGCAGCGCGACGAGCCGATAGGCGATCTGGCGGAAGAGGTCGTTGCCGACGCGAGTCTTGGCCTCAGCGCCGGCGAACAGGCCGCGGAAGCCGGGCACGATTCGGTAGAGGCTTCCCGACGGCCCCCACGGCAGCGACTCGACGGCGGTGTCGGATGGAGCCGGCATCGCGAGCTTGGCCGATTTCGTGAGATCGGCATGCGACACCTTCAGCGGCGCATAAATGCCCTTCCAGGCATCCGCGGCGGGGTTGGCCGATTCCTTGTACCAGCGAGCGGCAATCGCTTCCGTGCGGGAGTGGGCCCGCTTCCGTGGCTCCGCGAGCTGCTTGTCGACCGCGGCATCGACGGCTGCGAGCGACTCGAGCGTCTCCTGGGCCGCCACGGTCGTGCAAGCCGTCTGGAAGCCGAACATGGGCGGCATCGCGTCGGGGGTGGCGAAGTCCGGCGCCGGGAAGCCGGTCTTCTCGAAGCCCGAGTTATCGGTCACGAACGCCAGCGCCGTCGCGCCGCCTTCGGCGTCGATCGCGGCGGCCATCCGCTTGGCCGCCGCCTTGACCGCCACCTCGGTCTTGACGGGCGCGTAGATCTTCTTGCCGCGGATGAGCAGCCGGTTGGTTTCCTTCGGCAGCAGTCCGGCCCGCTTCGCCACCGCGATCGCGAAGGCGGCGGCTTCGGTCGATTCGACGTCGGAGACGACCCACTGGTAGGCGTTGTAGGGCAGGCCGGGCAGGATGGCATCCTCCTCGAACTTATAGGGCGATTGAATCTGGAGCATCCTCGTGCCGGCGCGAAACACGTCGCGATGGGTCTTCGCGTAGGCCGTGGCGAACACCTGCATCTCGTTGCCCATCGCCACCAGCCGCGTCTGATCCGCCCCCGTCGCGGTCTCGAGCTTCTTGGCGATGGTGACATCCAACTCCTGGCGAACCGTCTGCCCGAGCGTGAAGAGTTTTCCGTAATACCCGTAATTCACGCAGACCGGCCCCCAGAGGCCCGCGAGGTCGCCCTTTTCGCTGATCTGGCCGTCGATCAGCTTCTCGATCAGCCGCCGGGCGACCTTTTCGTGCGGCGAATCGGGCCCGAGCGAGGCGAGGCCGGCCGCCATCCAGGCGACGTCGAACGTGTTGTCGGGAAGGCCGATGTATTCGCCGGCGTGCTCGGCCAGGGCGGCGGCATGCTTCACCGTCGCCGGATGCTTCTCGAGGCCGGCCTTCACGAGCACATACAGCGCCATGCCGTTGAGCCCCGGGAGGTTCACCGCCCACGCGGCAGGCCCGCCAGGGCCATATTTCGGCACCTTTATCGTCTCGCTGCCGTCCTTGTCGGGCACGAGGTGGTCGACCGTCTTTTTTCCCACCTGCCTGCTTTTCACGACGACCCGATCCTTGATCTTCGTAAATCGCCCGGTCGGCTTGCCGCTCTCCATCACAGGCACGATCTTTTCGACATCGGCGTATTCGTGCTCGTACACCGGATGCTCAACCTGCACCCGCTTCGCCGGCACCTCCACGACCTCGATCACCTTTACCGTCTGCGACGGCGGGAAGGCGAGGCCGTGGTCGTTACCCTCGGCCGTCATTCGGGCGAGGAGCGTGGCGACACCGTTGGCCACCGCCTGCCGCACGGCCGGCTCGAGAAACTCAGCGCTGATCTGGTCGGCCGCGGGGGCGGCCAGATACTCGGCCTCTTCCTTCTTGGTTTGGCCGAGGGCGGCCGGGGGCCAAAGACCCACGCCCCCGAGCAACGCAATCGCCAACGCCATCACCAACAGGGAACGCACCACCGCAGGGGCAGCGTTCATGACGGATTCTCCGTTCATCGATGTGAGGTTCGGACCGCTTCCGTCACGGCGTGACGGGACTACACGCGGCGCAGCCGGGTGAACTCGTCGATCGTGACCGTGGTCAGCTCGCCGTCGTCACGGGCGAGGATCAGCACGTCGCTGTAGACCTTGTCGTCGGGGTTGCGGCGGAAGTGGAGGCCGTGCCGCCGCCGCTCCGTTCGCAGCACCTTGCCGACGGTCGTGGTGCTCCACTTGGCGCTCGAGCCCACCGTCACGCCGTGCACCACCTCCACCCGGTCGCCCGGCTGAAGCTGCTCGTAGAGGCTGCGTGCCTGGTATTCCTCGGGCGTCATATTGTCTCTCCTCACGCCGCCCGCCAGGAGGGCGGGCTCACTTCCGGCCGCAGCGACCAGTGGTCGCGAAGGCCCCAAGGGAGGGATCCGGAGGATCCCGACCGCTCAAACTTCCTTGCTTTCGATCCACTTCATCATCTTGCGGAGCTGGCGGCCGGTCTTGGTGAGCTGATGCTCCCGCTCGCGGCGGCGGGTGCTCTTGAACATCGCGGCGCCGGCCCGGTTCTCGAGGATCCAGTCGCGGGCGAATTCGCCCGAGCGGATCTCCTCGAGGATCTTCTTCATCTCCGCGCGGGTCTCGTCGGTGATGATCCGCTTGCCGCGGGTGTAGTCGCCGTATTCAGCCGTGTTCGACACGCTGTACCGCATGTATTCGAGGCCGCCCTGGTAGAGCAGGTCCACGATCAGCTTCATCTCGTGGAGGCACTCGAAGTAGGCCATCTCCGGCTGGTAGCCCGCCTCGACGAGCGTGTCGAAGCCCGCCTTGATGAGCTCCGAGACGCCGCCGCAGAGCACGGCCTGCTCGCCGAAGAGGTCCGTTTCCGTCTCCTCGGCGATCGTCGTCTCGATCACCCCGCCGCGGGTGCCACCGATGCCCTTGGCGTAGGCGAGGCCGATCTTCTTCGTCTCGGGACTGGCGTTGGGCCCGAGGGCGATCAGGCAGGGCACGCCGCCCCCCTTCACGTACTCGCTGCGGACCAGGTGGCCCGGGCCCTTCGGCGCCACGAGCAGGATGTCGTGGCCGGCCGGCGGCTCGATCTGGCCGAAGTGGAAGTTGAAGCCGTGGCTCGCCATCAGCACGGCGCCCTTCTTGAGGTTGGGCTTGATCGCCGAGCGATAGACGTCGGCCGCGAGCTCGTCGGGCAGCAGGATGTTGATCACGTCGGCCTGCTTCACCGCATCCTCGACCGACATCGGCTGGAAGCCGTGGCTCTTGGCGAGCTCGTAGTTGGGGCCGCCCGGACGCTGGGCCACCACGACGTTGAGCCCGCTGTCGCGGAGGTTCTGGGCCTGGGCGTGGCCCTGGGAGCCGTAGCCGATGATGGCGATGGTCTTGCCCTTGAGGGCGGCGAGGTCGGCGTCGGCGTCGTAGTAGATCGTCGCGGGCACGGGAAACTCCTGGGGGTGATTGCGTTGTTGCAGGGGCGACGCCGGAACGGCAGAAGTCTCGTCGCGGTGGGCCGCGGCGGCCCAATGCTCCTCGAGCTTCAGCCGATTCCGGCTACCTGCAGAGGTCGATCATCTGGTGAGTCGTTTTTCAGGCGAGGGAGTCGGTGGGGTCGGCGGCGTCGGCGGGGCGGCCACCGTCTGCGGCTTCGGTGAGTTCGCGGGTGGGCAGGCTGCCTCTTACCATCGCGATCCGTCCGGTGCGGACGAGTTCGAGGATGCCGTGGGGCCGCATCAGTTCGAGGAAGCCCTCGAGCTTCTTTTCGGTGCCCGAGATTTCCACGATCACGCTGTCGCCGGCGACGTCGACGATTCGGCCGCGGAAGATCTCGGCCAGCTCCTTGACCTCGGTGCGGGCGGTGCCTGCCGGAGCGGTGACCTTGATCAGCATCAAATCCCGCTCGACGTAGTTCCGCGAGCTGATGTCGTCCACGCGGACGACGGTCACGATCTTCTCGAGCTGCCGCCGAACCTGGTCGAGCACCCGGTCGTCTCCCCGGAGCACGAACGTCATCCGGGAAAAGCGGGGGTCTTCGGTCTCGCCGACGGCGAGGCTGTCGATGTTGTAGCCGCGGGAGGCGAGCATGCCCGAGACGTGGGCAAGCACTCCCGGGACGTTCTGGACCGTGGCCGAGAGGACGTGACGCATGTCTGCGAAAAGGCGGCCGTGAGGCCGGGCAAGGGAGCGGAGGGAACCGGAGCCCGGCGAGTCTAGCATCCCGCCGGAAAAATCCAGTATCGCCGCCGCCATGCGGCATTTCCGGGGGTGGCAGGGCCGCGTTGACACAGCCTGAAAAAAGCCGATAGTGTCAAGGTTTCGATTCGTTCACTCTGAATCTTCCCCTCACTCCCCCCCGAGAGCGTGTCCGCGTGTCGAACGTCCTGGCCCAGGAATTGATTGAAGCGGGTGTCCACTATGGCCATCGTGCCAGCCGCTGGAACCCGAAGATGCGGCCCTACATCCACGGCCGCCGCAACCTCATTCACATCATCGACGTCCGCGAGACGATCCGCGGGCTCCTGCGGGCCAAGAAGTACCTCAAGCAGGTCGCGTCGAGCGGCAGCATCGTGCTCTTCGTGGGCACCAAGCGGCAGGGAGCCGAGGCCGTGGCCCGCGAGGCCGCCCGCTGCGGCATGCCATATGTCAACGAGCGGTGGCTCGGCGGCACCCTCACGAACTTCCGCACGATCCGCAACCGGCTCGCCCGTCTCGAGGAACTCGAGGCGCTGCTGCCCTCGGATGCGTTTTCGACCTATTCGAAGAAGATGCAGTCGTCGCTGCGGCGGGAGCATCGCAAGATGCTTCGCAACCTCGGCGGTATTCGCACGCTGTCGCGGCTGCCCGAGTGCCTCGTCGTGTTCGATCCCAAAAAGGAGAAGAACGCGATCAACGAGGCCCGCAAGATGGGCATCACGACGGTGGCCCTGATCGACACCGACTGCGATCCCGACGTGGTCGATCTGCCGATCCCGGGCAACGACGACTCGATCCGCTCGATCGAGCTCGTGTCGGCCCGGCTCGCCGACGCCATCGCCGAGGGCAAGGCCACGACGTCCTCCGAGGCGCAGGTCAAAGCCGACGGTGGCGAGTCCGATGCGGCCGGCGGCAAGCCGAAGCCGAAGGCCCGCCCGATGGTCGCCAAGCGGTCGGTTCCGAAGCCCGCGACCTGAGAGCGGCGCCGGGCTGTATCGTCCGTGGTGGCCCGCTCGCCGGGTCCCTGGAAAAACTCTTTTCACGTCCTGACCTCGAGGAGCTTGACCGATGGCTGAGATCACTGCCGGGGCCGTGATGGCCCTCCGCGAGAAGACCGGGCTGCCGATGATGGAGTGCAAGAAGGCGCTCATGGAGTGCGGCGGCAACACGGAGCAGGCCGTCGATTGGCTGCGGAAGCAGGGCATCAAGACGCAGTCGATGCGGGCGGACCGGGAGACGTCGTGCGGCCGCCTGGCCGTCTACACCGATCCGGCCAAGGGCGTGGGCACGATCATCGAGTTCAAGTGCGAGAGCCCCCCGGTGGCCGGCAGTCCCGACTTCAAGGATCTCTGCAACGATATCGCCAAGACGCTCGCCCTCGGCCCCGGAGCGGCGACCCCCGCGGAGCTCATGGCCCAGAAGAGCCTGGCCCATCCTGGCAAGACGCTCGCCGAGCTGAAAGACGATCTGTTCAACCGCATGCGGGAGGTGTTCGAACTGAGCCGCATCAAGCGGATCGACGCCCCGTGCGGCGGCTACGCCCACCACGACGGCTCGAAGGCCGCGATCGTGGAGATCACAGGCAACACGTCGGCCGCGACCGCCGCCGAGGTGGCCAAGGACGTCGCCATGCACGTGGTGGCCCTGGCGCCGCAGGCGATCCGCAAGGAAGACCTCGATCCTGCCGTCGTCGAGAAGGAGCGGGAGATTCTCTCGGAGGCCGCCCGTAAGGAGGGCAAGCCGGAGAACATCATCGCCAAGATGATCGAGGGCCGGCTGCGAAACTTCTTCAGCCAGTGCGTGCTGCTCGAGCAGCCGTTCGTGAAGGACGACAAGCAGACGGTAGGCCAGCTCGCCAAGTCGGCCGGCCTGGAGATCAAGTCGGTCGAGAACTGGAAATTGGGTGGGTGATCGGTCCGAGGCAGCGATGAACCCGGTCTCCTATCGCCGTGTGCTGCTCAAACTCTCCGGCGAGAGCTTCGCCCGGCAGGGCGAGCGCGGAATCTCGATGGACGAGGTCCTGCACATCGCCCGGCAAACGGTGCAGGCGGTGGCGCGGGGCGTGGAACTCGCCGTCGTCATCGGCGGCGGCAACATCCTTCGTGGCGGCTCGTTCACGGCCGGCAACGCGGCGATCCAGGAGGCCACGGCCCACTACATGGGCATGCTGGCCACGGTGATCAACGGCCTGGCGCTCCAGGATGCCCTCGAAAGCCTCGGGGCCCAGACGCGGCTGATGACGGCGATCCGGATGGACGGTGTGGCCGAGCCCTACATCCGGCGGCGGGCCCGGCGGCACCTGGAGAAGGGACGGATCGTGATCCTCGCCGCCGGCACCGGCAGCCCGTACGTGACCACCGACACGGCTGCGGCCCAGCGGGCCCTCGAACTCGGGTCCGACATTCTGATGAAGGCGACGCGGGTGGACGGCGTCTACTCCGACGATCCGGAGAAGAACCCGCATGCCGTGCTCTACCGGGAACTCTCCTACCAGCAGGTGCGGGAACAGAATCTCCGAGTCATGGATGCGACGGCCATTTCCCAGTGCATGGAGCACCGGATGCCGATCCTCGTGTTCAACTACCGTCGCGATGGCAACATCGAGCGGGCCGTAGCCGGTGAGCGGATCGGCACGCTGATCGGGAGCAGCGAGCCGCAGGCTTCCCGGGCGTGAGCGGCGCGTAAGGCGGACGGCGTCCTTGCCCGCTGGCTGCCGACCATGCCACAATCCTGTCGCGCAGCGGCACCTGCTCCTGCGTGATCCGAGGACGACATCCACGAGGAGCGGCGGACCATGCCCGCGGACGACATTCTGCTCGATGCCGAGGAACGGATGGAGAAGGCGGCGGACGTCTTCCGCCAGCAGCTGACGGGCATTCGCACCGGGCGGGCCAATCCTGGTCTCGTCGATTCACTGCGGGTCGATGTCTACGGCTCGCCCACGCCGATCAAGGGCCTGGCGAGCGTCGGCGCCCCCGAGCCCAACCAAATCGTCGTGCGGCCGTTCGATCCGGGCACGATCAAGGACATCGAGAAGGCGATCCAGGCCAGCGACCTCGGCTTCAATCCCCAGAGCGACGGCCGCGTGATCCGGATCACGATCCCCGCGCTCTCCACCGACGTCCGCCGCAAGATGACGGCCCGCATCAAGGAACTCGCCGAGGAGGCCCGGGTGGCCATCCGCAACGTCCGCCGCGACGCCAACAAGGCGGCCGACACGGAGAAGGGGGAGGGCACGCTCACCGAGGACGACTGCGACTCCTGCAAGGAGGAAGTGCAGGAATTCACGAAGAAGTTCGAGGCCAGGGTCGGCGACCTCGCGAAGACGAAGGAAGCCGAGGTCATGGAGCAGTGACATCGGTGTGGACCGGTCACTGCCAGGAGCCTTCGTGTGATCGAAGTCGTCGATCTCGTCAAGCACTATCGCGCGAGTGACGGCGGCCTTGTGAAGGCGGTCGATGGCGTCTCGTTGTCTGTCTCTCCGGGGGAGATGGTCGGCCTGCTCGGCGCCAACGGCGC
>JBILVW010000043.1:0-12256 GCA_044370205.1 Pirellulales bacterium
GAACTCCCACGGTCGGCCGCCGTCCCAGGTGAGCGGCAGGATGGTGTCGGGCGCCCGACGCGGCTCGGGCTGCAGCACGAGCCGGCCCAGCTCGCAGAGCATCGCGAGATGTGCCGCGGCCGAGCGTGGGCTGACCACGATCCGGGCGATGCCCCGCCGTTCGAGCGGCGCGGGAGTCGCTTGTTCGCCGATGCCGACGGCGCCGATGAGCCGCTCGATGAGATCCCGTTCCTGCGGCTCGAGATCCTCGAATTCGACGTGGCCCGGGCCGAGCACCACCGGTCGCGGCCGCCCGGTGGCGTTGCCGGCGACGTCGAGCTGCATGCGGCAGGGCACGAGCACCGCCGTACGGGCTTCGGCCGAGGCCGTGATGTCGAAGAGAAAGACGAGCGCGCCGCCGGTGCGGCGGGCATCGGGAATCGCCAGCGCTGCGGCCCGCACGGCCGGCTCGACGAGCCGCCGCCGCTCCTCGAGTTCGAGAGCCCAGGCCGGCAGCCGCTGGCCGCCCCGCCGCGCCGGCTCGGCCGTGCGGAGTGGCGGCTCGTGGCGACCCACCGAGAGTTGTCGAGGACTGCGGCCCGCGGGCCGTGGTTCATCCTCCTCCGGCATGTCGTCTTCGGTCTCCGGCTCGAACTCGGCTTCGGCCGTTTCGTCAGCCACGATCTCGAGCGCGACGGGCGTCTGGTCGTGGATGCCGGAGAGCAGCCCGCGGCGATCGACTTCCAGGAACACCGCGGCCAGCACAGGGCAGGGCTTGCCTGCCCTGCCTCCCGCCGATGTGCAGCGTGCCTCGAGCGTCATGCCGCCGCGGCGATGGGCCGAAAGCTCGAGGGACACTTCCTGTTCGGCGCCGTCTTCATCGGTAGCCGTAGCCCGCACCTGTCCCACCCGGGGGCAGGTCGCGGATACGGGAGCGAGCTTCCGCGCGAGGGCGATGTCGGCGGGCTTGAAGAGGTGGAAGAGCCGCTGCTGGAGTGTCTTCATTCAGGCGATGTCAGGTCGATGGTGCGCGGGGAAAGGAGCTCGTTGCGCAGCCCACGACGAACCGAACACGCCCGGAAGCGCAACACGCTGTTGTACCCCGCCGCCGGCCGCCTTGGCGAGGCCCGGCCACGCATGCGGCGTGCGACGAGGAAGCAGCAAGCCCCCGGCGGGAGCCGGGGGATCCCCGGGCTTCCGCCCGGGGCTTTTTGTGGAACTCGCGAGGCGTCACGCCCCTTTGACGGCGGCGATCAGTTCCAGCACGTTCTCCACGGGCGTCTGCGGGAGCACGCCGTGGCCGAGGTTGAAGATGTGGCCGGGTCGGCCGCCGGCCCGGTCGAGCACCTCGCGAGTGCGGCGGCGAACCGTGTCGCGATCGGCCAGCAGCACCGCGGGCTCGAGGTTGCCCTGCACGGCCCGGTCGTGGCCGACGAGATCCCAGCCGGCGTCGAGATCGATCCGCCAGTCGATGCCAATCACGGAGCCGCCGGCTTCCCGCAGGAGCGGGAGCAACGCCGGATTACCGGTGGCGAAGTGGATCACGGGCGCCCGCTTCGCCGCCTCGGCGATCGCGGCGCGGCTGTGTGGCAGAACATAGCGGCGGTAATCGTCGGGGCCGAGGCAGCCCACCCAGCTGTCGAAGAGCTGCACGATCTGCGCGCCGGCATCGAGTTGGGCGACGAGGTAGCGGCTCACCGCCCGGGCGATTCGCGCCATGAGGTCGTGCCAGGCCGACTCGTGGCGATACATCAGTGACTTGGTGTGGAGCCAGGCCTTGCTCGTGCCCCCTTCGATGCAGTAGCCCGCGAGCGTGAAGGGCGCACCGGCGAAGCCGATCACCGGGATCGAGTCGTCGAGGCCGGCGCGGGTGGCGCGGACCACGTCCATGACGTAGCCGAGGTGGCCCACGTCGTCGAGTTCGCGGACACGATGCACGTCGGCCGCCTCGCGCACGGGATTGTGGATCACCGGCCCCTCGCCGGCCGCGAACTCGAGGTCGAGGCCCATCGGTTCGAGGATCGGTAGGAGGTCGCTGAAGATGATCGCCGCATCGACACCCAGCCGCTGTACCGTCGCCAGCATCACCTCTGCCGAGAGCCGCGGGCTCTTGCAGAGCTCCATGAAACCGACCTTCGCGCGGACGGCCCGGTACTCGGGCAGATAGCGGCCCGCCTGCCGCATCAGCCAGACAGGCGTCCGCTCGACCGGTTCGAGCCGGCAGGCCCGCATCATCAGCGAGTGGCCGTAGCGATCGGGCGGGGTGGATGGGATGGGCGTGGCAGGCATGGCGAGGAGTATACGTGGTTGTGACCGCGGCGAATCATCCCCCTGCTTGCGCATGGGGGCTTGTATGCATGGAAGCCCCCAGGCGCGAGCCGGGGGATGTGCATCACATGGAAGCCCCCAGGCGCAAGCCGAGGGATGTGCATCACATGGAAGCCCCCAGGCGCAAGCCGGGGGATGTCGGGCGACAGCCCGACCGCACGACGGTGGCTACACTGTTGTAGGCTCGCGCTTTCCCGCAGCCCCAGCATCACGCCCATGCTCGAATTCATCTCCCGCATCTCGGTCGTCTGCTTCGTGGCGAGCTATGCCGTGGCGCTCGCCTGCGAGGTCTCGCGGCTGGCCTTCCGCTCGAGCGTGCGAGGTGCCGCCATGATCGGCTTCGCGGCCGCTGGGCTTCTGGCCCACACTCTCTTTCTGGGCTGGCGAGGGATGACCGAGTCGGTCCTGCCCCTCTCGAGTCCTTTCGACTGGTATCTGCTCGCGGCCTGGCTGCTCGCGGCCGGCTCCCTCTGGCTCACGCTGGCCAACCCGCGGACACCCGTCGGCCTGTTCCTCCTACCGGTCGTGCTGCTGCTCATCGGCGCGGCACAGCTCTCGAGCCGCGAGCCCTTTCCGCAGAGCCCGGCCACGCAGGTCTGGGGTGTGATCCATGGGATGTTCAACCTCGCGGCGAGCGTCTGCGTGGCCCTCGGCGCCGTGGCCGGAATCATGTGGCTGATTCAGGCGGGCCGGCTGCAACGCAAGCAGGCGCCGCTGCAGGGCTTTCGGATGCCGAGCCTCGAGCGGCTGGCCAACGTGACGAGCCGCACGGTGGGGATCGCGGCCTGGACGGCGGCCGCCGGATTCGCATCGGGCATCGTGCTCAACGCCGTGAACAAACAACGCGGACTCTTGGAGACCGTGCCCTGGACCGATCCGGTCGTGCTCCGGATGGGCGGCCTCGTGGCCTGGCTGATTGCGGCCGATGCCCTGTCACATGCGGCGCGGCGGCGGCCGGATGCCGCCCGCGTGACGGCCTGGCTCTCGATCGTGAGCCTCGCCGTGCTCACCCTCTCGATTCTATGGGGAGTCTTCGGCGACACCCGCCACGGCATTCCGCCCACGCTGCGGGATGAGATCTCGGCCGCAGCGAACGAGGCCGCACCATGACACTCGCCCTCGTCGGCGGAACGCACCGCACGGTGCCGCTCGACCTGCGGGAGCGGCTCGCCTTCTCGGCCGATCAGGCGGCCGTGGCCCTCGCCCGGTTTCGCGATCGGTTTCCGGGCCGCGAGGGCGTGCTGCTCTCCACCTGCAACCGGGTCGAGTTCTATGCCGCGGGCGAGCCGGGGGCGGAGCCGCCGCAGGCCGAGCAGCTCGTCTCGTTTTTGGCCGAGTGCCGCGGGATCGAGGCCGGGATGCTCGCGCCCGTGCTCGCGCGGGAGCGGGGCGAGGGTGTGGCCCGCCACCTCTTCAGCGTGGCGGCCGGACTCGACAGCATGGTGCTCGGCGAGCCGCAGATTCTCGCGCAGGTGAAGCAGGCCTGGGCCCTCGCCCAGGACAGCCGCACCGCCGGCCCGCTTACCGGCGAGATGTTTCAGGCGGCGCTCCGCACGGCGAAGCGGGTGGCCACGGAGACGGCCCTCGGCCGCGAGCGGGTGTCGATCCCGAGCGTCGCGGTGGCCGACTTCGCCAGCGCCGTGTTCGAGCGGTTCGACGACAAGCGGGTGTTGCTGCTCGGCGCCGGGAAGATGGCCGCCGAGACGCTTCGCTACCTGCGGGAGGCCGGAGCTCGCGATGTGACGGTGGTCAACCGCACCGCGGGCCGCGCGGTGGAGCTGGCCGCCCGGCTCGGCGCCCGTCCTGGCCGGTTCGACGAGCTGGTGGCGGAGCTCGCCCACGCGGATCTCGTGGTGAGTACGACCGGGTCCACGGAGCCCGTCGTGACGCTCGATGCGTTTCGCGCCGTCGAGTCGGGGCGCGACGGGCGGTCGCTCGTCGTGCTCGACCTGGCCGTGCCCCGCGACTTCGATCCGCGGATCGGCGAACGGCCGGGCGTGTGGCTCTATTCCGTCGACGACCTCGCCGCCGCCTGTGATGCCAACCGCAAGAGCCGGCAGCGGGAGATGCCGGCGGCGCTGGCGATCGTCGAGGAGGAGACGCGGCGGTTCATGGGCGACCTCCACCATCGCTCGACGGCGCCGGTGATCGAGCAGCTACGGGCCGGCTGGAGCGAGACCGGCGAGGCGGAACTCGACCGGCTCTTCCGCCGGCTTCCCGGACTCGACGACGCCCAGCAGGCCGAGATTCGTCAGGCCTTCGAGCGGTATGCCGCGAAGCTGCTCCATCCGCCGCTCGCGTCGCTCCGCAGCGAGAGCCGCTCCGGTCCGCCGCACGGCCTGCTCGACGCCCTCAAGCGGCTCTTCGACCTGAAGGACTGACGGCGCTCGAGAGGAAGCCGAGGCGGCGCGGATGATCCCCCGGCTTGGGCCAGGGGGGGGGGGTGGGGAGAGGCACATCCCAAGCGCATAAAAGCCCCCAGGCGCAAGCCGGGGGATCAATACGGTCGCGATCACGGTCGCGATCGGCTACGGCAAGCAATACGCCAGCGCCAGCAGCGCGTAGCTCGTCACGAGCGTCGGGTTGTCCTCCATCCACCGCGGATTCTCGTTCGTCCACGAGCCGTCGGCCTTCTGCTTGGCGAGGAGCACGTCGGAGAGCTCCGCACGCCAGTCGTGGGTCTTGCCCGCGGCGTCGGTGAACGTGTCTTCACCGAGCACGTCGAGCGACTTGGCGGCCGTGTGGAAGTAGTAGTAGAGGCCCGCCTGGCCCATGCCGGGATTCTCGGCAAAGGTGTAGTGCTTCCGCAGCCACTCGACCGCCGCCTTCACCCGCGGGTCGTCCTGCTTCAGGCCCGCGAAGATCATGCTCTTGAGACCGGCGTAGGTCATCGACCCGTAGCTCCGCAGCCCGCCGTTGGGGAGCGTGCCCGCCTGGCTCTCGCCGCCGGCCGCCGGTGTGTAATAGAAGCCACCGTCGGGGTTCTTCTCCGGAAACGGCGTCGGGTTGTCGGGCCCGACGAGGTTCTGCGTCCGCGACACGAACGCGAGCGCCTTCTGGATCGCGGGATCGTTTTCACTGGCGCCGACCGTCCGCAGGGCCTCGATGAGGAACTGCGTGTTCGACAGGTCTGGTCGCGACTTCTTGCCGTAGCCGGCGCCGCCGTAGGCGGGATCGGCCGCGTCCTTCCCTTCGCCGCCATCCCACTGCAGGTTCCGCACGAACGCCTCGGCTCCCTTGATCTCCTCGGCGAAGCCTCCCTGGCCGTTACAGGCGGCGAGCGCCAGCATCGCGATCGACGTTTCGTAGTTGGCGACGGGTGACCCCGGTTGGTAGATGCCGCCGTCGGGCTGACGGAACGAGAGCAGATACTTCAGCCCCTTCTGCACGACCGGTGTGTCGCTCGGCGTGCCCGACCGCGCGAGCCCCGTGATGGCCAGCGCCGTGACCGCGGGTCCGACCTCGGCCGAGAAGCTGCCGTCGTCAGCCTGAGCCTGCTCGGCGAGAAAGGCCGACGCCTTCGAGATCGCCGCGCGGATGGCGGCCGGATCGGCGGCGCGGGAGGTGGGAAGGATGGTCGCGACGGCGACGAGGGAGGCGACGACGGAGGTCAGACGCAGGCGGACCATGCAGCACCTTTCAGCGGGGAAGAGATGCTGAAAGGATAGGCGCCGGACACGCCGAAACGGAAATCAATAGTCCCGGCCGGGGCGGCGAATCTTTCGACGCTGCCGGCGAGCGGTTCGCCGGGAGCATCCCCCGCGTTTATAAAAGCCCCCATGCGCAAGCAGGGGGATCACGCCGGGGCGACCGGCATGGCCCGCGGGTATGGGGGCACCAGCCGCGGCGGCGGCTCGCGGCCCTCTTCCAGCCGCCACTCCTCCCGCTCGTCGTCGCTGGCGTAATACATCAGCCAGATCGTGCGGTCGTCGTCGCCGGCGGAGCTGCAGTCCCAGTGGGTGTAGTTGTCGGGCAGGTCGATCCGCTTCAGCGTCGCCGGAAGGATGTCGCGGCGAATGAGCGTGTACAGCTCGCGGTCGGAGAGATGGTCGGTGAAGTCGAGCACGACCTGCTTCGAGTAGAGGCGATCGATCGTTTCCCAGAGCCGTTCCCGCAACTGCTCCTCGTCGAGCGTGCAGGCCGGCTGCATCGCCAGCGGCGGGTCGAACCAGCGGGCCACCGGAACCAGCGGCGCCAGTTCCCATGCCAGCATCGACTCGAGGAACCGGTTCTCGACGGGCGTCGGCAGCGAGCGGAAGTCGATCTCCCAGATCGACTCGTCGAGGTAGGGCTCGATCGCGTCGCGCAGCTCGGCGTTGCGAAGCAGGCAGTCGACTTCTTCCGGATCCGGATGATGGGCGAGGGGCATGCCGTGAGACGTCCAGGAGGAAAGCCGGCTCCGGGCACGCGCCCGAAACCGAAGGTCCACGGTTTCGACGATACCCACGCACGCGGCCGCTTCAACGAATCAGCAGCCAAAAAAACACGTTTTTTTGGCCCCCAGGCCCGCACGACCGCTACGACGTGCCGAGTTTCCGCCGCTTCGCCCACCTTCGCATTCGGCTTGGGAAGCGTGCATCCCCCGGCTTGCAACCTGGTGCGGCTATTTGGCCGAGGCCGCGTCGGAGCAGTCGGGCTCGAGGGCCGCGATCTTGGCGACGCGGCGGGCGTGCCGGCCACCCTCGAACTGGGTGGTGAGCCAGGTCTGAATGAGCTTTTCCTGCACCTCGGGCCCGATCATCTCGGCCGAGAGGCAGAGCACGTTGAGATCGTTGTGTCGGCGGCTCATCTCGGCCGTCACCTCGTCGTGGCAGGTGGCGGCCCGCACGCCCGGCAGCTTGTTGGCGGCGATCGCCATGCCCACGCCCGTGCAGCACAGCAGGATGCCGCGGTCCACGGAGCCTTCGCTCACGCGGCGGGCCACGTCGGCGGCGATGTCGGGATAGTCGACAGCCTCCTCGCCGTGCGAGCCACAGTCGATGACCTCGTGGCCGTGCCTCTGGAGGAGACCCATGAGCCGCTGACGCGAGGCGACACCCCGATGATCGCTGCCGATTGCAATCCGCATGATGGACGAATCACTCCATGATCGTGGTCAAAAACCGCCTGCTCACGCCGGCGGAAGGTCTTGGCTGAGTGTATCCATTCTGCCAATCAGATGCCCGTGAATCTGCCGGGCACATTTTCGGTAGGTTTCCAGCGGCCCACCGATGGGGTCGATCACGTCGCGACGGTCGGCCGCCAGCATCGCCACCCGGCCTCCGGCCTCGGGAAACCGCCCGAGGATCGCGTCGCGGTGGGCGGCCGTCATGGTGAGGATCACGTCGGCCTGGCGGACGAGCGACTCGGTGAGCGGCTGGCTCTCGTGGCCCCTGAGATCGCCCCCCAGTTCGGTCACGGCCTCCACGGCATTCTCGCTCGCCGGGCCGCCTCCCCAGGCGGCGATGCCCGCGCTGGCCACGACGACGCCCCGCTGATCGACCTCGTCGGGTCGGCAGCCGAGCCACTCGGCCACGAGCTTCCGGAAGATCGCCTCCGCCATCGGGCTGCGGCAGGTGTTGCCCGTGCAGACGAAGAGCACCATCAGGCTCGCCAGCCGTCGGACCGTCTCCTCGGCCACCACGCCGTGTCGCACCATCCGGAACGTGTTGTCTTCGACCGCGATCGTCGAGACCGGCTGGGCATATCGGGTGCGGCCGTCGTCGAGCACGAGGGCCAGGCCATCGGCGGAGTGCGCGATCACGTCGGCCGCCGTGACTGCCGGCTCGACGCCTGGTTCCGCGAGGAGCACGGGACCGGCCAGCAGCTTCATGCACTCGGCGAGCATCGGATGCCCGGGAATTCGCAGTCGCAGTCGCCCCGCGGCCAGGAGCGCCTCCTGCGCTGCCTCCGGCAGCCGGCGGACGAGGCTCTCGGCATGGTTGTCGGGCACGAGCATCGCGAGCGGACCGGGCCAGCACCGCCGCGACAGTCTCCTGCCGATCGGGGGCATGGAGGGCGCCCAGTCGAGCACCTCGTCGGCGCTCTTGAGCGCGAGGGTCAGCAGCGGTTCGTCGGGACGGGCAGCGGCCAGTCCACGAAGGCGATCGGCGGCCCCCGCGACACGGGCGGCGGCCGCGATCACGTAGTCGGTCTCGGTGGGGAACACGACGGCCCGCCCTTCGGCGAGGGCTTGCACCGCCCGATGCACGACGTCGCGGGCATCCTCGGTGCGACGCAGATCGATGACCATCGGCGGCATGAAACGGGCCGGCAGCGGGGGGCAGCCGTGGAGGGGATGAGCCGGCGTTGCGGGTGCAACGCGGGGCCGCGGGTGCATCGCGGGCACACAGCCGACCGGATGATCAACGGTACCGCGGTCTGAGCAGGCCAGTCAAGAATCATGGTCTGGGCAAGACGGCCCCGAAACGACACTTTTCGGCTTGTGACGCCAGGGTCGGCTCCGCTATTTCTCCGCGGCTTGGCCGAACCCCCTCCGCACTGGCGCCTTTGATGCTCATCCGCGTTTCGCCCCGCGTCCGACTGGCCGCCCGCGTGCTGCTTGCATGGCCGCTGGCCTGCGCCAGCCTGCTGGCGGCGGCTCCTGCCCGCGGCCAGGTGCCCCCCGAGGTGGCCCCGCCGGTGGCCGCCCTCCCGGCCGTCGAGCCAGCCACCCAGTCCGCCGCCGGCAATCCGGCCGATCGGATCATCGAGGTGCGGATCGAGGGCAACCACGCCACCGAGGCCTCGAAGCTGCCAAAGCTCGTCACTCGGGCCGGCCAGATCTTCGACCCGCAGGTGGTCGAGGAGGACGTCCGCACGCTGCACCGCTCACGGAAGTTCGTCGACGTGCTCCCGAAATACGTGCGGATGCCGGAGGGCATCGTCGTGATCTTCCAGGTGGTGGAGCGGCCGATGCTCCGCTATGTGAAGTACGTCGGCAACCGCTCGGTCTCGAGCCGCACGCTCAAGAAGAAGGGCGAGATCGACGTGGGCGACTCGATGGACCCCTACGTCGTCGAGGAGGCCCGCCGCCGGATCGAGTCGTATTACCACGAGAAGGGCTACGATGCGGCCCGCGTGACGACCGTCGAGGGGAGCAAGCCGGGCGACAAGGGGGCCGTGTTCCTCATCGACGAGGGACAGCGACGCAAGTCGCTCATGACGAGCTTCGTGGGCAACACGATCGCCAGCGACGCGCGACTGCTCACGCAGATCAAGTCGAAGCCCGGCATTCTCTGGTTCATCGGCGGCGACATCGACCACGAGGTCGTCGATCAGGACGTCGAGGCTCTCACCGCCTATTACCGCAGCCTCGGCTTCTTCCAGGCGAAGGTGAGCCGCGAGATGAACGTGGTCTACGAGGGCAGCCGCGACTGGACCCACATCACCTTCGTGATCAACGAGGGGCCGCGGTATACCGTCCGCAACGTGTCGTTCATCGGCAACAGCAAGTTCAAGTCGGAGTTCCTCGAGCGGGACATCAAGCTCAAGGGGGGCGAGCACTTCAATCAGTCCAAGATGGACTCGGATCTCAACCTCATCCGCGACATCTATGGCGGCCGCGGGTTCGTGTTCGCCGACGTGCGGGCCGATCCGCGGTTTCTCGAGACGCCGGGCCAGCTCGACCTCGTCTACAACGTCGAGGAGGGGCAGCGGTACCGCGTGGGCAAGATCAACGTGCGCATCCGCGGCGACCATCCCCACACCCGGCACAGCACGGTGCTCAACCGCCTGTCGCTGCGGCCGGGCGACATCCTCGACCTCCGCAAGCTCCGCGAGGACGAGCGGCGGCTCAAGTCGAGCAGCCTCTTCCTGGCCGATGCGTCGAAGGGCGAGGGGCCGAAGATCGTCTTCTCGAAGGCCGACGACATGGGCACGCGGGTGGCCGAGGAGCCGGCCCGCTCCGCGCCGCCGCCGGGCGGGCGTCCCGGTTTCCGCGGTCAGAGCCCCGACGACGGCGAGGACGAAGTGCTCGACCTCGTGGTCGAGGGCACGTGGAGCGAAGACGCCGGCACGCTCGCGGCTCCCGCCGCTCCGGCGCCGGCCATCGCCGCGCCCGCCGCGAGTCCGCCTCCCAAGGCCACCGCCACGCTGCCGGTGTGGCGGGGCCAGAGCCCACAGGTCTATCCAGCGGCGGTGCCGCAGCAGCAGGGCGGGTTTCAGCAGCCGGTCTATCCCCAGCCGGTCTATCCCCAGCCCGCGTATCAGCAGCCGCCGATGCAGCCCCAGCCCGGCTTCGCCCAGCCCGTGATGCAGCCGACGCCGCCGGCCGGGCAGCCAATCGCCCAGCCGTACGCCCAGGCAGCACCTCAGGCAGCACCTCGGGCAGCACCTCGGGCAGCACCTCAGCCGTGGGGCGGACAGCCGCTGGCGCCGACCGGCCCCGAGGCGCTCGATTATTCGCGGATGGTGGCGCCGCCCCCCGCCATGCCGGCCGTCGGCGGGCCGGGACAGCCGCCGGTCTACACCGTGCAGCAGCAGATGCAGCCGGGCTTCCCTGGTGGTCCAGCCGCGGGTTTTCCCGGCGGATTGCCCTTCAACGGTCAGGATCCCAATCAGCCGGGCGCCTTCCAGCAGCCCGGCATGCTGCCCGACTTCGGCAGCCCGCAGCAGGTCTATCCGGGCAACGAGCCCTACGTGATCGTCGACGTCGATGCCGAGGAGACGCAGACGGGCCGACTCATGATCGGTGCCGGCGTCAACTCCAACGCCGGCCTCGTCGGCAACATCGTCATCGACGAGCAGAACTTCGACATCCTTCGGCTGCCGCGGAGCTGGGACGATATCCGCAACGGCACTGCTTTCCGTGGCGCGGGCCAACGCTTCCGGCTCGAGGCTGCACCTGGCACGCAGCTCCAGCGGTACATGGCGACCTTCCAGGAGCCGTATCTGTTCGACACGCGGATCGGCCTCTCGCTCTCGGCCTCCTACTACACCCGGTTCTTCTACGACTGGGCGGAGGCCCGCACGGGCGGCCGCATCGGCCTGGGCTACCAGTTTCAGTTCGCTCCCGACCTCTCCGTCAACGCGGGCTTCCGCGGCGAGAGCGTGGACGTGTTCAACCCGCGGGTGCTCGCGCCCGACGTCGTGAACATGCTGGGCACCAACGGCGTCTACGGCTTCTCCGGCGGTATCGTTCACGACACCCGCGACAGCCCGTTCCTGCCGACGCAGGGGCATCTGGCGACGTTCGAGTTCGAGCAGGTGATCGGCACCTTCGTCTACCCGCGTGGCATCTTCGAAGGCCGGCAGTACTTCCTGCTCAACGAGCGGCCGGACGGCTCGGGCCGCCATGTGCTCTCGGTCGGCTCGGTGCTCGGCATGAGCGGGCCCGACACGCCCGCCTACGACAACTTCTTCGCGGGCGGCTACAACACCCTCCGCGGCTTCGTGTTCCGCGGGGCGAGCCCCCGGCAGGCGGGACCGAACGGCCAGCTGGCGATCGTCGGTGGTCCGTTCGAGTGGCTCAATACGGTGGAGTATCTGTTCCCGATCACGGCCGACGACACGCTTCGCGGCGTGGTGTTCACCGACTTCGGTACCGTCGAGTCGAACGTGTCGATCAAGAACTTCCGCGTCTCGCCGGGCGTGGGCATGCGGATCACGCTGCCGGCGATGGGTCCGGCGCCGATCGCGCTCGACTTCGCCTTCCCGGTGGTCTACGCCCCCTACGACAGCAAGCAGCTCTTCAGCTTCTTCGTGGGCTTCGCGCGGTAGCTCGAGGTGGCGAGGCGAGTGTGTGGGTGGGTGGCGCGTCCGCGGCTCGCGCCGCGGGATCCCCTCGCTCGCGCTCAGGGCTTCCACCGCGCCATACAAGCCCCGAGCGCGAGCGAGGGGATCGCCGACGCGGAAGCGGCGGCAGCGCCCGTCCACCCACGAGTCCTCCGCGGCCCCACCCCGAAGGCATTCATGCCCCGCACTTCGCGGCGGTGGAGCCGGCGACGAAGCCGCTGGCCCAGGCCCACTG
>JBILVW010000357.1:0-3452 GCA_044370205.1 Pirellulales bacterium
CAAAGCCCCCAGGCGCAAGCCGGGGGATCGTGCCGGTTTCACGCCGCTGCGGCGGGAATCGCGGGCAGGCCGGCGGCGTCGCAGAAGCTGGCGATCGTGATTCCGTGGCGGGTGGCGCAGGACGCCAGCGCCGGCTTGTCGACGAGGATCGTGCGACCGGTTTCGATCGCGAGCACGGTGGCCCCGGCGGCGGCCAGCGATTCGATCGTACCGATGCCGATCGTGGGCATGTCGAATCGCAGATCCTGCTGCGGCTTGGCGACCTTCACCACGATCATCCCGCCCGTCGGGCAGAGCGTGCCCGCGCGGCGGATGCAGGCGTCGGTGCCCTCGATCGCCTCCAGTGCCAGCGGCGCCCGGTTCTTCACCACGACGGTCTGCCCGATGTCGAGCCGGCCCAGTTCCTTGGCCAGCCGCCAGCCAAAGGCCACGTCGGCCTCCTGTCTGGCGGTGAGCGGCCGGCCGGCGAGCACACCCTCCGTGGCGAGCAGTTCGGGGGCGAAGTCGGTGGCCGGGCAGATCTGCACGCCCCGCTCGTCGAAGGCCGCGGAGATCGCGCCCAGGAGCGAGTCGTCGCAGTTGTCCCGCCGACGGCTCACGAAGTGGGGCCAGAAGGTCTTGAGGCCGACCCAGTCGGGCAGGTGCCGCACCCACGCACCGCGAGCGAAGAGCTTCGTCTTGTGAATCTTTCCGGCCATGGTCGCGCGGGCCGCGCCGTGCCGCCGAAAGAAGTCGATCGCCTTGCCGATCTCCGACACGCCCACCTCGCCGTAGGCGTCGGCCAGCGGCTCGAGGGCCGCGTCGGCATGGTCGCAGATCGCGAGGATCGCCGTGCGTCCGCCGTGGCGGCGGATCGCTTCGGCGACGACGACGGGATACCGGCCCCAGCCGGCGAGGATGCCGATCGTTTGACCGGCGAGCGGATGCGCGTCGTGAAGGGTGGCGTGAGACATCGTGGTCAGGCGGCGCGGGGAGTGGCGTCTTTCTGTTCGAGGGTGGCGACGCGGGCGAGGAGGTCTTTGATGTCCTTCCGCATCTCGGGGAGTTTGGTCATCGTCGCGAGCTGGAGTTTGCGGTCGCGGAGGTCGATCGCAGGCTCACCCAGCACCGTCTTGCCCGGCTCCACGTCGTTCGACACGCCCGAGCGGGCGCCGAGCACGGCTTTGTCGCCGATATGCACGTGGTCGCGGACGCCCACCTGGCCCGCCATCACCACCCAGTCACCGGTGGTCGTGCTGCCGGCCACGCCGACCTGCGAGCAGATCATGTTGTGGCGGCCGAGCCGGCAGTTGTGGGCGATCATCACGAGGTTGTCGAGCTTCGTGCCGTTGCCGATCACGGTCGGGCCGTAGGTGCCCCGATCGATCGTCGTGCCCGCGCCGATCTCCACGTCGTCGCCGATCTCCACCCAGCCGAGCTGGGCCGAGAGCTGGTAGCCGGCAGCGGTCGGCTTGTAGCCGAAGCCGTAGGCACCGAGCACGGCGCCAGCGTGGATGATGCTCCTGGCCCCGACGCGGGTGTGCTCGTAGAGCACCGCGTTGGGAAAGATTTCCGTGCCGGCACCGATCCGCGTGCCGGCCATGAGGTGCACGCCGGAGTGGATCGTGGCGCCAGTGGCGATCTCGACATCGGGGCCCACCGTGGCGAAGGCGTGGATCTCGACGTCGGCCCCGATGCGGGCCGAGGGATCGACCGATGCCTGCGGGCTCACGCCCCTGCGGATCCGAGTTCGCGGCGGATGGAAGTGGACGATCGCCGTGGTGAAGGCGGCATGCACGTCGGCGACCTCGATCGACGGCCGGTCGAGCGGCCCGGTGCCCTCGGGCACGATCGCGGCACCGGCCTGGCTCTTGGCGAGCAGATGCAGCCGCTCAGCCTTGTCGACGAGCGTCACGTCGCCGGCCGATGCGGTCTCGAGCGTGGCGGCGCCGGTGATCGACAGCCCGGCCTCGCCCACGAGCCTGCCCCTCACGAGGATCGCCAATTCCCCGAGCATGATCGACATCGCAGCAACCTCCCTGTGTTCAATCCCGGCATGCCCTGTCTGGAGCAGGCGCGCGGGGAAGGTAGGGAGTGGCGGCCCCGGCCGCAAGACCGCGGGCCGGCCGCGGCGGCATCGGCGTTGCCGACGCTTCCGCGTCGGGATCCCCCGGCTTGCGCCCGGGGGCTTCCTTCGGGATCGCATCCGCCCGCACCCATACAAAACGTGCCACCCTCGCCCATACAAAACGTGCCACCCTCGCCCATACAAGCCCCGAGCGCGAGCGAGGGGATCCCGCGGCGGCAGCCGCGGACGGGCCACCCTCGCGCATACGCCCACACGAAGGACGGGGGCCGCCCCTGGCGTCAGGTCACCAGGCCGGGCTCGGTTTCGGGGTCGTCTTCCGTCTCGCCGGCGGTGGAGAGGGAGCGGGGGGGCCAGAAGGCGATCGCGAGCACTGCGGCCGCGGCGAGGGCCATGAACGTGGGCACGAGGAACAGCTGGCGGTAATCGACCGCGCCGTCGGTGGTGAGCCGGCTTTGCAGCGGGATGAAGAGCCACTTGGCGGCGAGGTCGCCGAGGCCGAGCACAAGCAGGTTGAACAGGCTCTGGGCGCTCGATCGCACGTCCTTGGGGAAAGCGGCGTCGATGAAGATGTAAAGCGTGGCGAAGAAGAAGGCGTAGCAGATGCCGTGGAGCACCTGCACGGCGATGATGACGCCCTGGCTCTGCGGAAAGAGGGCGAACACGCCGAACCGCGCCGCGTGGCCGAGGATGCCGAGCACCATCGTCGTCTTCCAGCCGAGCCGCGCGAGCACGCTGCCAAGCACGGCCATCGTGAGGATTTCGGCCACCTGCCCGATGCTCATCACGGGCATGATCCATTCGGGCTTGATGCCGACGGCCGGGCTCTTGAGGAAGTCGCCGGCGAGCACGAAGTAGCCGTTGTGGATCACGGCATCGAGGAACGTGACCAGGAAGAGGACGAGCAGGTAGGGATGGGCCAGGAACTTCGTCGCCTTCAGCCAGGCGAAGCCGCCGTCTCCCTTCTCGTCCCGGTTCGGAGGCGTGTGGGGCAAGAAGAGGCTGTAGACGGCCAGCGCCAGCGACGTGATGCCGGCCACGAGGAAGATGCTGCGGCTCGCGGCCACGGCCTCGGCGCCGGTCTTGCCCTGAAGGATGAAGTAAAGCGGCCAGGCGGCGAGGATCCAGCCGATCGTGCCTCCCATCCGCACCAGCCCGAATTCCTTCTGGGCGTTCTTCATGTGGGTGAACGCGATCGAGTTCGACACCGAGATCGTGGGCACGTAGAGCAGGGCATGCACGAGCATCAGGCTGAAGAAGGTGCGGAAGTCGCGGACCCAATACATCCCCAGCATCGCCAGGCCGCCCACGAGGTGGCTCACGGCCATGAACCGTTCGGCGGCGAACGTGCGGTCGGCGAACTGGCTCGAGAAGAAGATGCCCACGA
>JBILVW010000358.1:0-3422 GCA_044370205.1 Pirellulales bacterium
GGCCTTGGAGGCGATCGTGTTGGCCTCACGGCCGAGTTCCTGGGCAAGGAAGTCGAGCGACCGGCCCGGGGCCTCGGTGTCGAGGAGGTGGGTGAACTGGCTCAGATGGCTGTCGAGGCGGACGAGCTCCTCGGCGACGTCGGTGCGGTCGGCGATGAGGGCGATCTCGCGGGCCACGTCGGCCGACGCGAGCGGCACGCCCTGGGGCTCGAGCAGCTTGGCCACCCGCTCCACGAGCCGCGCCCGGTGCGACTCCACCATCTGCGGCACGCGGCCGCGGATCGCGGCCGCGAGGCCCGTGATCTCGCCGCAGGTCGACCGGAGGTCGGCCGCGAGCGCGTCGCCCTCGCGACGCCGCATCTCGTCGAGCCGGTCGAGGGCGGCCTCGAGTGCTTTCGCCACGAGCGGCCAGGCCCGCTCGGCGGCCTCGCCGTCGGGGGCGGTCTCGACGAGCACACCAGGCAGGCTGATGAAGCTCTCGATCGCATGGGGCGCGGGCAGGTCGCGGGACAGGCAGAAGTCGGCGGCGGCGTCGAGATAGGCCGCCAGTTGCGCGGCATCGAGTCGGCGGCCCGCCGGGGCCGCGGGCCCAGCGACATCGAGGGCCATGTGCACGCCGCCGCGACGCACCCGCTTTCGCACGGCGGCCTCGGCCCGGCCTTCGAAGGCAGCGAACCCGTCGCGGGAGCGGAACGTGAACTTGAAGTGGCGGTTGTTGACGCACCGCAGTTCGACGCGGCAGGTGTTGTCGCCGTCGGTGGCGACCCCATCGCCACAGCCGGTCATGCTCAACGCCATGATGCGAGACGCGGCTACTTGGCCGCGGGTTCCTGTGCCGCCGGCTGCGTGGCGGCCGGCTGGGCGGGAGGAGTGGTCGGAGCGGCTGCTGCAGGGGCGGGCTCTGCTGCCGGCTTCGCATCTGGGGATACAACGGCCTTCGCATCTGGCGATGCAGCGGCCTTCGCCTCGGGAGCGGCATCTGCCTTCGGTGCGGAGTCGCTGGCCGCAGGCTCGGTCGGTTTGGCCTCGGGAGCCGGTGCAGCCGAGTCGGGAACCACGGGCGTGCCCTCAGCGGGTGGAGCGGCGGGTGTCTGTGGCGCCACGGCCTGGGGGGCGGCCGTGCCGAGCGCACCGCTGAACAGCGACTGCTGCCGGCCGAGCACGTTGATCGAGAGGATGCAGAGGGCGATCCAGAAGGCGGCCACGCCCACGGTGATTTTCGTGAAGATGTCGCCCGCCTTCGTGCCGAAGGCACTCTGGCCTCCCATGCCGCCGAGGGCACCCGTCAGTCCACCACCGCGGCCCCGCTGGATGAGCACCAGCAGGATGAGGAACAGCGACGTGAGAACGAGCGTGAAGCCCAGGAAGAAACGGATCAACGGGATCATGAACGGGAACAACTCCTAAGTGTGGGCCGATAGCGTATCTCAGTCGCCGGCGGCAGCCTACCCCGGCTCGCGCCCGCGGGCTTCTAACGCATCCAAGCCCTGAGCGCGAGCGAGGGGATCCCGCGGCGGAAGCCGCGGACGGGTCGCACCAGCCACGCCGCCGCCTACGCCCCAAACGCCCTGGCGATGCCGAGGAAGTCATCGGCCTTGAGGCTCGCGCCACCCACGAGAGCGCCGTCGATGTCGGGCTGGGCGGCAAGGTCGGCGGCATTGTCGGGCTTGACGCTGCCGCCGTACTGGATCCGCACCTTCGCGGCCACGGCCGGCGACGCGAGTTGCCCGAGGAGCGACCGGATCAGGGCGTGCACCTCCTGGGCCTGCTGCGGCGTGGCCACCTTGCCGGTGCCGATCGCCCAGACGGGCTCGTAGGCCACGACCACCTTCTCGAGTTCGGCCGGCGAAAGCCCCGCGAGCGAGCCCTTCACCTGGGTCGTGACCACGGCCTCGGTGCGGCTGCCCTCACGCTCCTCGAGCGTCTCGCCCACGCACACGATCGGGGTCAGGCCGGCCGCGAGGGCGGCCTTCGTCTTCGCGTTGACGGTTCCGTCGGTCTCGCCGAACAGCGTCCGCCGCTCGGAGTGGCCGAGGATCACGTAGCGGCAGCCAAGATCGATGAGCATCGCCGGGGCGACCTCGCCGGTGAACGCCCCGTTCGCCTTGTCGTGCATGTTCTGGCCGCCGAGGCCGACGTCGGACTTCGCGGCGGCGAGCGCCGTGCCGACCGTCTCCACGTAGAGGGCCGGCGGGCAGAGCACGAGTTCGACCTTCGCCGCCTCGCCCCGGCGGGCGGCGACGGCCGCGGCGAGTTCACGGGCCTTCGCCCGATCGAGGTTCATCTTCCAGTTGCCGGCGACGATCGTGGTGCGAACCATGCGGAATCTCCTGGGGTGGGAAGGCGCTAGTGTAGCGAACGGAACGCCGCGCCGACGTTCACTGACTCACGGGGGTTCAACGCTTGGCATCCGCCTCGCGGTTCCGCGAGCGTTGCATCGCCGCCTCGACCGCCTGCACCGCGTCCGCCGATCCACGGAAAGCCGCGGCCGGAAAGCGGAACGGTTCGGCGAGCATGCGGGCGTAGATCGTCGCGCTATCGAACCGGTTGAGGCTCGCGCCGGCGAGGTACTGCAGCCGCAGGTTGCGGTCGGTGGTCAGCTCCGCGCCGACGAGGAACTCGCGGAGGCCGTCGGCACCTCCGACGCAGTTCGCGAACAGATCTGGCACCGTGTCGATGCCCACGGCGGCGAGCGACGCGCGGACGCCCGCGAACTCCGGCAGTTCCATCCGCCGCGCGATGGCGTCCACGTCGATCACCGTCGGTCCGGCCTGGCCGAGGAGCACGAGGTCGTAGCCCAGCCCCCCCTGCGTGTTGCCGATCACGAGCCCGTGAGGAAAGGCGTCGAAGAAGGTGGCCAGCTCGCTGCGCACGGCGGCGGCATCGGTCTGATAGAGCTGCACGAACAGCGTGAACACGCCCCCCGGCCGGAGTCGCGACTTCACCAGCTCGAAGAACTCGCGGGTGTAGAGGGTCGCCGCGCCCCGGACCCAGGGATCGAGGGGATCGGAGGTGATGGCGTCGTAGGTCGCGGCCGTCGAGAGCAGGTGATGCCGGCCGTCGTCAATCACCACGCGGACCTTTGGGTTGCGAAGCACGCCCTCGTTGTGATCGCCGAAGTGCGCGAGCACCGCGCTGGGGACGATCGGTTCGATCTCCACGATCGTCTCGGCCTCCACCCGCGGGTCGATCGACACCGCGCCCGCCGTCACTCCTGCGCCGCAGCCGATCACGAGCGCCTGCCGGGGCGACTCGCACACGAGCGTGGTGAGGTGCCCGAGCAGCCGCTGGAGCCGCATGTCGACCGGCATGCTCGAGGCCTGGACCTTGCCGGCGTTGTGGTAGAGGGTCAACCCGGACGGCGTCCGCGTGACGGCGACGGATGCCTGCAGCCCTTCGCCGACATACACGATCTCGTTGTC
>JBILVW010000044.1:0-12147 GCA_044370205.1 Pirellulales bacterium
GGCGCTGCCCGATGCCCATCGTATCGACCTGCTCGACGAGGGCCTTTACCAGGCGTATCTCCGCGATCCTGGCCTGTTTGCCGGCGAGCTGCGGACGCTCCCTCGCAACGCGACGGTGATCGTGGATGAGATTCAGCGGCTGCCGGCGTTGCTCAACGAGGTGCACCGGTTCATCGAGGAACGACGGCTCCGGTTCGTGCTCCTCGGCTCGAGTGCCCGCAAGCTGAAGCAGGCGGGAACCAACCTGCTGGCTGGCCGGGCCGTGCAGCGGCACATGCTCCCGCTCGTGCCCGAGGAACTCGGTCGCGACTTCGACCTCGAACGCATCCTGCAATCCGGCAGCCTGCCACTGATCTGGAACGCAGCGGATCGACGGGAGGCGCTCGAAGCCTACGTGCAGCTCTACCTGAAACAGGAAATCCAGGCCGAAGCCCTGGTGCGCAATCTGCCGGGCTTCGCACGGTTCCTTCCTGTGGCCGGAGTGTTCCATGGGCAGGTCCTGTCTGTGGCAGGACTCGCCCGCGATGCCGGCGTGGCCCGTACAACCGTGGAGGGCTATCTCGAGATTCTTGCGGATACACACGTGGCCTGGCTTCTGCCTGCCTTCGATGCCCGATTGCGGGTCAAGGAGCGGCGGCATCCGAAGCTCTACTGGACCGACAGTGGCATGGTGCGGGCGGTGCGGCGGGAATTTCACCCGCCCTCCGCTGTCGAGCGCGGCCCGCTGTTCGAGGGCTGGATCGGTCAGTTGCTCCGGGCGCACGGCGAACCGGCGTCAGGCTGCCGCGAGCCCTTCGACGGGCTGTCGTACTGGGCGCCGACGGAGGGCGGAATCGAAGTGGATTTCATCGTGAAGACCGGGCGTGAATTCGTCGCAATCGAAGCCAAGGCGAAGCCATCCCTGGCCCCAGCCGACTTGAAGGGTCTGCGGGCGATCGCCGAACTCCCGGGACTCAAGCGGCGGATCGTCGTGTACGAAGGCATGCGGCCTCAACGAACGGAAGACGGGATCGACGTGCTACCCGTGAAGGCGTTCATCGAGGCCCTTCAAGCACGCACCGTGTGGTGAGCCGCCGGCCTCTGCCATCACGCCGGCTCGCACACGCTTCGCTGGCTGCCGAGGCCGTCGATCGCCGCTTCGACCACGTCGCCCGCCTCGAGCATGAGGAACTGCGACAGGTAGTGCACGATGTGCAGCACGTCGAAGATCATGCTCGCCGTGGTGCCGGTCTGGCGCCGCGTGCCGTTGACGTCGAGCGTGAGGCCGGAGCTTCTGCGGGTCGGTCACCTCGTCGGGCGTCACGAGCCACGGCCGCAGCTGCTCCAGCTGCTCCAGGCCGCCACCGGCGAAGAAGGCGTGGTCGTAGTCGGCAACGTGGGTCGAGCAGTCCTTGATCCTGCCATCCGCCGCGACCAGTCCCGGCTTCTCGCGGCCCCGCTCACCAAACCGAACCAGCTTCATGTCAATCCCTCTGACGTCTGATTTTGCGACGCGATGAACCACGCGTTGGCCGACAGTGTGCCGAACAGGCCGGTGTTTGTGGAACGGTCGAGGTGGTTTCCGGTACATTCCGGGCTTTTCGAGGCCATCTGCATGCACGAACTGCCGAAGCAATACGACCACCGGGCCGCGCAAGCCCGCTGCCGCACGCTCTGGGACGCCCGTCGCGACTGGCACGCCGAGCCGGCCGCCGGCCACCGCACGTTCTCGATCGTCATCCCGCCCCCGAACGTGACCGGCGCCCTCCACCTCGGCCACGCCCTCAACAACACGCTGCAGGACGTGCTCGTGCGGACCCGCCGGATGCAGGGCCTGCTCACGCTCTGGATGCCGGGCACCGACCACGCGGGCATCGCCACCCAGGCGGTGGTCGAGCGACGGCTGCTCGAGGAAGAAAAACTCTCCCGGCACGACCTCGGCCGTGAGAAATTGGTGGAGCGAATCTGGGCCTGGAAGGAGCAATACGAAAAGCGGATCCTCGGCCAGCTCCGCGACCTCGGCGCCAGCTGCGACTGGGACCGCACGCGGTTCACGCTCGACGAGCAGTGCGCCGGGGCCGTCCGCGAGGCCTTCTTCCGCCTCTTTCAGAAGGGGCTCGTCCGCCGCGGCAAGCGGCTCGTCAACTGGGACACGTTCCTGCAGACGGCCGTCAGCGACGACGAGGTGTTTCACGAGCAGGTGAAGGGACACTTCTGGCACATCCGCTACGACCTCGTGAACCCGCAGCCCGGCGAGCCGGCGAGCGTGACGGTGGCCACGACGCGTCCTGAGACGCTCCTCGGCGACACGGCCGTGGCCGTGCATCCCGCGCCAGCGGCGGCCCTCGATGCCGCCGAGCAGGTGCTGCGGCAGAAGCGCAGCGAGGCACCGGTCAAGGAACACGCCGCCATCGACGCGCAGCTCGACGAGCTGGCCGCGCGGCGGCGAGAGCTCTTGACCGGGCTCGAGACCCTCGCGGCGATGGCCCGTGCCGGACGACAGGTGCGGCTGCCGCTGCTCGGCCGCGAGATTCCGCTCGTGGTGGACGAGTGGGCCAAGCCTGAGCTTGGCTCGGGCTGCGTGAAGATCACGCCGGCCCACGACCCCAACGACTACGACGTCGGCCGGCGGCAGAGCCTGCCGATGATCAACATCTTGAAGCCCGACGGCACGCTCAACGCCGAGGCCGGCCCCTACGCGGGGCTCACGATCCGCAAGGCCCGCGAGAAGGTGGTGGCCGATCTCGAATCCGCCGGCCAGCTCGTGCAGGTGGAGGATCGGGTCATCGAGCTGGCCCATTCCGACCGCTCGAAGACGCCGATCGAGCCGTATCTCGCCGACCAGTGGTTCATCCGCATGGACGAGCTCGCCCAGCCCGCGCTCGACGCCGTGACGAGCGGCCGGATCCGGATCGTGCCCGAGCGGTATGCGAAGAGCTACCTCGACTGGCTCGGCGAGAAGCGGGACTGGCCGGTGAGCCGCCAGCTCTGGTGGGGCCATCGAATTCCGATCTGGCACGTGGCGGGCGTCACGGAGGCCGATCTCACGAAGGCCTTCGGCGGCCGCGACACGATCGCCTGGACGGCCGACGGCGCCGGCGGCTGGTTCGTCTGCTCCTCCGACGAGTCGCTCGGCGTGGATGCCGTCGCTGGCCAGCCGCTCGTGCGGGATCCCGACGTGCTCGACACCTGGTTCTCCTCGGCCCTCTGGCCCCACTCGACGCTCGGCTGGCCCGCCGCCACACCGGAGCTGGCCTGCTTCTATCCGACGAGCACGCTCGTCACGAGCCGCGACATCCTCACGCTCTGGGTGGCGCGGATGGTGATCCTCGGCGTGTTCGACACCGGGGAGATTCCGTTCCGCGAGGTCTACATCCATCCGAAGATTCTCGACCGCTACGGCGAGACGATGAGCAAGAGCAAGGGCAACGGCGTCGATCCGGTGGACGTGATCGACTCGCTCGGCGCCGACGCCCTCCGCTTCGCACTGGCCGGCATGGCGACCGAGACGCAGGACGTGCGGATGCCGGTCGATTTCCAGTGCCCGGCCTGTTCGGCCCTCATCGAGCAGACGGTGCAGAATCGGGTGAAGCCGCGGATCGACTGCCCGAAGTGTGGCAAGCCGTTTCGCACCCAGTGGGCCTCGGCCGAGGCCGACATGGCCCTGCCCCGCGGACCAGCCGTGAGCGAGAAGTTCGAGGCGGGCCGCAACTTCTCCAACAAGCTCTGGAATGCCACGCGGTTCGTGCTCATGAACCTCGATGGCTTTCAGGGGTCGCCGCTCAGTGCACTTGATCTCTCGTCAGCACCGCTCGAAGACAAGTGGCTGGCAAGTCGGCTGGCGAGCGTCACCCGCGACGCCACCCGGGCGATCGACGAGTATCGGTTCGCGGAGCTCTCGCGAATCCTCTACGCCTTCGCCTGGGACGATTTTTGCAGTGCGTATCTCGAGCTCTGCAAAGCGCGGCTCGCCGACCCGGCCCAGCAGGATCGGGCCCGGTCGATGCTGCTTCTCGGCCTCGACACGATCCTGCGGCTGCTCCATCCGATCATGCCGTTCGTCACCGAGGAGATCTGGCAGCATCTCCACGAGGCGGCCGGTTCGCGCCGCATGCCCTGGGACGACGGCGGCAAGCCGTTGCCTCAGTCGCTCATGACGGCCGGCTGGCCCGAGCCCCCCGCCTCGTGGATCGACCCGGAAACGGAGTCGCGATTCGGCACGTTCCTCGGCGTGGTCGGGGCGATCCGCGAGATCCGCGCCCGGCAGAACGTGCCGCCGAAGACCCGCGTGAAGGTGGCAATCCGTACCGGCCCCGCCCAGGCGGCCCTGCTCGAACCGCTCCACGCGGCGGTGGCCTCGATGGCGGTGTGCGATCTCACGGGCGTGGGGCCGAACGTGACGGCTGGCCCGCTGGCAGCGACCGCCACGGTGGCCGGCTGCGACGTGTTCGTCGATCTCGCCGATCTCGTGGACGTCGGGGCCGAGATCGCCCGGCTCACGAAGGAAAACGAGAAGACGGAAGGCTTCATCGAGGCCAAGCGGCGGAAACTGTCCGACGAGAAATTCACGGCCCGGGCCCCGGCGGCGGTGATCGCCAAGGAGCGGGAACAGCTCGCCGAACTCGAGTCGCGGCTCGAAAAAGGCCGGGCCACGCTCGCCGAACTCCGCAGCCGGCAATAAATGCATTTGGCATGAAGGTGCACGGTGTCCCGTCGCTTCCGCTTCGGGCTTCCCAAAGAGCCTCGCACGGAAGCCCGATCCCAAAAAGCCTCGCACGGAAGCCCGATGCCGCGCCCGTTCCAAAAAGCCCCGGGCGGAAGCCCGGGGATCGGGCGTGAATCACCATCCTGCGGGGCGTTCGGGTTTGGGGTAGGCTGAAGGTCCCAACGTTCACTTTCGGAGCATCGCCATGAGCGTCCAGATGGAGCTCTCCCGGATCATCATCAGTGAGATCAACGACCAGCAGGTCGTGTATCTCAAGGAAGTCGAGGGAGATCGCACGTTCCCGATCCTGATCGGCCTGTTCGAGGCCACGAGCATCGATCGCCGCGTGAAGCATCATCAGTCGCCACGGCCGCTGACCCACGACCTGCTCGTGGCGGCCGTCGAGCTGATGGGGGGCGAGTTCCAGGACGTCGTGATCTCGGAGCTGAAGGAGCACACCTACTTCGCCGTGATCCGCGTGCTGAAGGATGGCGAGGTGGTGGAGATCGACGCCCGGCCCAGCGACGCGATCGCCGTCGCCGTCACCTGCGAGCCGAATCTTCCGATCTACGTGTCGGAAGAGGTCTTGGAAAACGTGCTCGGCTGACCCTGCCGGCGGCGGAGGGCGGACGCCCGGTGAGCAACTCGTAGAGCACCACTCCCATTGCATCGACGTCGGCCCGAACATCGAGCGAGTCGGCTGGCGGCTCGGACGATCCTGTGGCAAGCCGATCCATGGGCGGTCATCCGCTGGAGGCAGTCAACCCGCCCCGTATCCTACCGCCTCGTGGGCCAGGCCATCCCCGGCCTGGCGCCACGCGTGCGGGGGTCAGCGCACGAGAGCGGGACGGCTGCCGGCGAAGCCGGCCGGCATGCTGCGGAAGCCCTTGATCATGCCCACGAGCACGGCGGCCCGTGGCGACAGGATCGTGAGGCCGTACATCAGCTTGGCCTGCCGCGTCGTCGGCGGCGTGCGGACGAGGGCGACGACCGGGCTGATCCGCGGGGCGATCAGGCCGAGGCCGGCGATCCGGCCGGCCTGCGACCGCATGCCGCCGAGCTGGAACATCGACACGGCGTTGCTGAGCCGCGGGGCGATCAGGCCGAGAGGGCTCGCCGTCGGCAGGCCGGGGGCCACGGGCATCCCGGGCACGAGCGGCTTGTTGAGCCGGGCGAGCAGGCCGCCGCCCGAGCGGTTGAACGAGGCTACGTTGCCCTGAGGGGCGCGGGAAAACAATCCCTTGGCGAGGCAATCGCCGGCCGAGGCCGCGAACACCGCCAGCGAGAGGGCCGACCATGCGAGCATCCGATACATCTGCTGTCTCCGAGAAAAAGGTCGGGCTGGTGGGAAGTCCGCCAGCCTGTCCGGCCGCGGCCGTGATGGCCACGGCGGGACGGATAAACCGACCCTAATTCGAGGAATCAGAGATGCAAATCACACCCCGAAAGCCTTCCGGAGCACGGCGAGCGACTTCTGGCCGTGCTCGGCCGCCACGATCACGTTGAGCCGCACCTCGCTCGTGCTCACGAGGTCGATGTTGATGCCCTCCTCCGCCAACGGCTTGAAGAGCCGGTCGGCCACGCCCGCGTGGCTGCGGATGCCCACGCCCGTGATCGAGAGCTTGGCCACGTGCGGCACGTCGGCCACCTTCGCTCCGCGGGCCGCGGCAATCTTCTCGGCGGCCTTGGTCGCCTCGTCGCGGCTCTCGGCCGGCACCGTGAACGAGATCTCGGCCAGGCCGTTGCGCGGATGGCTCTGCACGATCATGTCCACGTTGAGGCCCGCCTTGCCCACCTCCTCGAACACCTCCGCTGCCACGCCCGGCGTGTCGGGGAGATCGGTGAACGTGACGAGCGCCTGCGACGAATCGAGTAGGCAGTCCTCGATGGCGAGGTCTTCCATGCCTTCGAGCCGCCGCACGACCTCCAGCGGGCTCGACTTCGCGAGTGGCCCGCCGGCTGCCGCATGGGCGGGCTCGGCCGCCACGGCGTCGAGGCCGAATGCCTTGTGCACCGCCTTCACCGCGGCCGGTCCATCCTTGCGATCGACGAGCGCCGAGATCTTGATCTCGCTCGTGGTGATCATGTGCACGTTGATCTTCTCGCGGGCGAGCGCCGTGAACATCCGGCCGGCGACCCCCTGTTCCTTGGCCATGCCCACGCCGACGACCGAGACCTTCGCGACGTTGTGGTCGTGCGACACGCCCTCAGCGCCGATCCGCCTGGCTACCGCCTCGGCCCGCTCCAGCGCCTCGGCGAGGTCGTCCTCGGGCACGGTGAACGAGATGTCGGCCCGGCCCCCCTGCCCCACGTTCTGCACGATCATGTCCACCGCGATGCCGGAGGCGGCGAGCTCGGAGAACAGCGCGTGGCTCGAGCCCGGCTGATCGGGCACGTTTTCCAAGGTGATTCGGGCCTCGTCCTTGGCGAGGGCCACACCGCTGGCCGCCCGGGCCGCGGCCTCGTCGGCCGCGAGGATGAGCGTGCCCGGCACGTCCTTGAAGCTCGACCGCACGAGCACCTTGACGCCGAACTTCTTGGCGAACTCGATCGACCGCGAGTGCATCACGCCGGCACCGAGGCTCGCCAGTTCAAGCATCTCGTCGTAGCTGATCGAGGGGAGCCGGCGGGCTTCCGGCAGACCCCTCGGGTCGGTCGTATAGACCCCGTCCACGTCGGTGTAGATCTCGCAGACGTCGGCGCCGAGTACCGCCGCGAGCGCCACCGCGGTCGTGTCGGAGCCACCCCGGCCGAGGGTCGTGATGTTGCCATTCTGGTCGATGCCCTGAAAACCAGCGGCGATCACGATCGCGCCCGAGTCGAGCAGCGAGTTGACGTGGTCGGTCGAGATCGACCTGATCCGCGCCTTCGTGTGGGTGGAGTCGGTGCGGATGCCGATCTGGGCGCCGGTGAGGCTCACCGCCTTGTGGCCCGCCGCCTGGATCGCCATTGCGAACAGGGCCACGCTCACCTGCTCGCCGGTGGAGAGGAGCATGTCCATCTCGCGGGCGCTGGGGCGATCGGTGATCTGCTTGGCGAGGTCGACGAGGATGTCGGTCTGATGGCCCATGGCGCTCACCACCACCACGACCTTGTCGCCGGCCGCATGCCGCGCGATCGCCTTGGCGGCCGCGGCCTTGATCTTGGCCGCGTCGGCCACGCTCGTGCCGCCGAATTTCTGAACCACGAGAGCCATCGTCGCCGTCAGCCTCCGAGAAAGGTGCCCATCAGTTTCCAGCCGGGCAGGATCGGATCACCGGCCGCCGCGGCCGCGAGTTCGTCGTACGTCCGCTGCCCGGAATGTGCGATGCCCTGCCCTGCCATCACGAAGGGCACGGCCCCGCGGGAGTGCGTCTTCGTGGAGATGAACGTCGGGTGGTCGGGGCAGACGAGAATGCGGTGCGGGCCATGCGCCTGGAGATGGGCGGAAAGTGGCGCGACGATCTTCGCGTCGATCTCCTCGATCGCCTTCACCTTCTCGGCCGCGTCGCCCTGGTGGCTCGCCTCGTCGGGGGCCTCGACGTGCACGCAGACGAGATCACTTCGCGAGAGTTCGTCGATCGCATACCGGCCCTTGGCCGCGTAGTCGGTGTCGAGATAGCCGGTGGCGCCGGGCACCTCCAGCCGCTTCCAGCCCGCGAGGGCCGCCAGGCCGCGGAGCAGGTCGACCGCCGTGATCATCGTGCCGCTGCGGCCATACTTCTGCGCGAACGGCTCCATCGCCGGAGCCTTGCCGACGCCCCACAGCCAGACGTGCGTGGCGGGCCGCTTGCCAGCCGCGATCCGGGCCTTGTTGACCGGATGGCCCTCGAGCCAGTTGCTGCTCCGCGACATGATCTCGGTGAGCAGCCGGCTTCCGGTGCCCCGAGGAAACGCGTCGGCCACCGACTGATCCATCAGGTCGTGGGGCGGCGTGGCCCGCAGCGTGCCGTCGAAGGGGGCGGTGCCGGTCGTGCCGCGGTGCAGCAGGAGGTTGCGGTAGCTCACGCCGGGGATGAACTGCCACGACACGGCCAGCTCGGGGAAGTCGGCCGCGAGGCCCTGCTGGGCAGCCTGAAGAAGTTCCGTGGCCTCGGCGGTCGTGACATGCCCAGCCGTGAAATCCTCCATCGTCTGGTCGCGGATCGTCACGAGATTGCATCGCACTGCCCAGTCATCGGGCCCGAGCGTGATGCCCTGCGCGGCAGCCTCGAGTGGAGCCCGCCCCGTGAAATACACGAGCGGGTCGTAGCCCATCAGGCTCATGCAGGCCACTTCAGAGCCGGGGGCCAGGCTCGCGGGCACATGGTTCGTCTCGCCCACGCGGCCGCTGGCGGCGAGGGCGTCGAGCGCGGGCGTGCGGGCCGCCTGAAACGGCGTCTTGCCGCCGAGCGAAGCCTGCGGCGCGTCGGCCGCGCCGTCGGGGATGATCACGACGTATTTCATGGTGCTCACTCGTCGAGGACGCTCAGGCAGACGCTCGGGCCCGACACGACGTCGGAGGCATCGATATGGGCGACGGCCTTGGCCATGGCCGTCGAACCGCAGGCGTGGGTCATGATCACCAGCGGCACGGCGCCACCGGCTGCCTCCGAGGGCTCGTGCTGGATGACCGAGGCGATCGAGATCCGGTGTTCGCCGAGGATGCCGGTGATTCGCGAGAGCACACCCGGGCGGTCGCTCGCCATCACGCGGAGGAAGTGCTTCTCGTGCAGGTCGGCGGTGCCAATCCGGGCTTCTGGGCACTCGGCGTCGAGCACGCCTGTGGTGCGAAAGGTGATCGCGGTCCGGCCGACGACGGTGTCGATGATGTCGGCCACGACGGCCGAGGCGGTCGGCATCTGTCCGGCGCCGAGGCCGTGGAAGAACATTCTTCCGACGGCATCGCCGACGATGCTGACGGCGTTGTAGGCGCCGCGGGTCTCGGCGAGGGGCGTGCCCATCTTCACGAGCGCCGGCGCCACCTTCATCGCGAGTTCACCGTCGCTGCGGCTGGCCCGCGCCACGAGCCGGATCCGATAGCCCAGCTCGGAGGCGTAGGCCATCATCCCCTGGTCGATACCCTCGATGCCGGTTCGCGGGATGTCGGCCCACGGCACCCACACGCCGAAGGCGAGGTGGGAGAGGATCGCGAGCTTCTGGGTGGCGTCGGTGCCGTCCACGTCCATCGACGGATCGGCCTCGGCGTAGCCCTTGGCCTGGGCGAGCTGTAACACATCGGCGTAGTCGGCGCCGTCTTCCTCCATTTTGGAGAGGATGAAGTTGCTCGTGCCGTTGAGGATGCCGCGAATGCTCTCGATGCGGTTCGCAGCAAGACACTCGCCGATCGCGGCCACGATCGGGATCCCGCCGGCGACGGCCGCCTCGAAGGCGATGGAGCGGCCCTTCTTCCGGGCCAGCTCGAAGAGCTCGGGGCCGTGTTCGGCAAGCAGGGCCTTGTTGGCGGTGACCACGTCCTTGCCGTTCTCGAGCAGCTCCACCATCATCGACCGCGCCGGCTCGAGGCCGCCCACGAGCAGGGCCGCGACGGAGATCGACGGATCGCGGGAGACGGTGCGGATGTCGGTGGAGATCCGATCGGCCGCGAGCCTGATGCCCCGCTCCTTGCCGACGTCGCGGCAGACGGCCCGCTCGACCACGATGGGCCGGCCCGCATGCCGCGTGATGTGGTCGGCCGACTCGACGAGCAGCCGCACGACACCCGAGCCGACGGTGCCCAGTCCGACGACGCCGACCCGCACTGGTTCTGCCATGAATCCACTCGCTCCTTGCGAAACCGCCGATCCTACCGAGCGTAGCTCGCAGCCGGAAGGAGAGGAGTCGGAGTTCGGGTCGTAGCGGTTGTAGGGCCTCCAGGATTATCCCCCGGCTCGCGCCTGGGGGCTTGTATTGGGAACGCTCGCGCCTGGGGGCATTTAATGGGAACGCTCGCGCCTGGGGGCTTTCATGGGGCATGCTCGCGCCTGGGCGCTTTTACGAAACTGTTTCGTATCCTGAAACCTGATGACACCAGCCCCGCAACCGTCGCGTGCGGAACTCCTCGACCGCCTGGCCGGTGTGCCGGCGTTCGACTTGGTCGTGATCGGCGGCGGGGCGACCGGCCTCGGCGTGGCCGTGGATGCCGCCGCCCGCGGGCTCTCCGTCGCCCTGTTCGAGGCGGAGGACTTCGCGAAGGGCACGTCGAGCCGGGCGACGAAGCTCGTGCACGGCGGCGTGCGGTATCTCGCGCAGGGCAACGTGTCACTCGTGCGGGAGGCGCTCCGCGAGCGGGCGATCCTGCTTGCCAATGCGCCGCACCTCGTGCAGCCGCTGCCGTTCGTGATCCCTGCGTATGGCTGGCGCGGCCGGCTCTGGGATCGCTGGTTCTACGGTGCAGGGCTCTTGGCCTATGACGCGCTGGCGGGCCGGGCGTCGCTCGGTCGCACGCGACAGCTGTCGAGGTTGCAGCTGCTCGACCGCGCGATCGGCACGCAGCCCGCAGGGCTGGTCGGGGGCGTCGAGTATTTCGACGCCCAGTTCGACGACGCCCGGTTGGCCGTCGCCCTGGCCCGCACGGCGATCCGGCACGGCGCGGTTGCGGTCAACTACTGCCGCGTGACGGGGCTCGTCGTTGAGGACGGCCACATCGTCGGCGCGGAGGTGGAAGATCGGGAATCGGGCCGCCGCTTCGTCGCCCGCGGCCTCTGCGTCGTCAATGCGACGGGTGTGTGGGTCGATGACGTTCGCCGGCTCGATGATCCGGCCGTGGCCGACATGGTCAGCCCGAGCCAGGGCGGCCACGTCGTCGTGGATCGCTCATTCTTCCCTTCGGAGTCGGCTCTGCTCGTGCCGAAAACGGCCGACGGCCGCGTGCTCTTCGCCGTGCCCTGGGAAGGCTCCGTGATCCTGGGCACCACCGACACGCCGCGGCCGGACCGACCGCTCGAGCCGCGGCCACTCGACGCGGAGATCGATTTTATTCTCGGCGAGGCGGGCCGCTATCTCGCCGCCGCGCCCACGCGGGCCGACGTACGGTCGGCCTGGGCCGGTCTGAGGCCACTGGTGAAGCCCCCGCGAAATGCTGGCGAGACGAAGCGGATTTCCAGGGAGCATCTGGTCGTCGTCTCGCCCCGCGGGCTCGTGACCGTGACGGGGGGCAAGTGGACGACCTATCGGGCAATGGCCGAGGACGTGCTCGCGGCCTGCATGGCTCATGGACTCGTGCCATCCCGGCCCGCCGGCGTCACCCGCACGCTGCGGCTGGTGGGTGCCCCGGAAGCGGGGTGCGAGAGCCCCAGCCCCATCGCCGATCCACCCGGCCTCCATCTCTACGGCAGCGACGCGACCGACGTCGTCGCGCTCCCGGGCGCCGACCGCGAACTCCTCCCGGGACTCACCGAGGCGATGGTGCGGTTCGCGGCCCGCCGCGAATATGCCCGCACGGTCGAAGACGTGCTCGCCCGCCGCTCCCGTTGGCTCTTCCGCGACGCCCGAGCCGCATCTTC
>JBILVW010000410.1:0-2889 GCA_044370205.1 Pirellulales bacterium
ACCGCCGGAGCTGATCGGACTGGATGCGACCCGATCGTGGAGGTGCCGAAGAGCTTCCCGATGATCTGCTCCGCCGTGAACTTCTTTCCTCGTGGCATCTCGTGCCCTCCCTTGGTTTGCACCACCCAGAGATTCTCTCTCTACGAGTGGCGACGTTTAAGGGGGGCAGGTCAGTCAATCCGTTCGCCACCAACGGCACCGGCGGCTTCGTGAACGGCCTCGACGGCGGCTCGTTCAGCGTCCTCCGGGACGGGGACTCCCTGAAGGTCGTGTTCACCGCGGTGCCCGAGCCGGCGACGGTCGCGCTGGCCGTGCTCGGCCTGGCGACCGCGGCTTGCCTCCGCGTGCTCCGCCGCCGCCGCTCGTCCGCGAAGGAGAGTAAGTCGTCGTCGTGCTGCCAACGAAGAAGTCCACGGCTCGAAATCCGTCGGCCCACGCAGTTTTCGTTCGCTCGCCCAGGGCAGCGAATGCAGCAGGAAGGCGGGGTGAACGGGGCAGAATCGCGAGCCGTTAAATCGCCTCGTGGCCCCGCTCGCCGGTGCGGATGCGGACGCACTCGTCCATCGGCAACACAAAGATCTTGCCGTCGCCGATCTCGCCCCGGTCGCCCGTGCGGCCCCCCTTCACGATGGCGGCGATCGTGGGCTCGACGAAGTCGTCGTTGACTGCGATCTGGAGCTGCACCTTGCGGAGCAGGTTGACGGCGATCTCGTGCCCCCGATACGTCTCGGCATGGCCGCGCTGCCGGCCGAAGCCCTGCACGTCGAGCACCGTGAGCCGGAAGACCTCGACCTCGGAGAGCGCCTGTTTCACGCTCTCGAGCTTGTTGGGCTGAATGATCGCGATGATGAGTTTCAAGGGCGGGGCCTGCGGGGGGCTGGGCAGAACGTTGCCTCAGTGTAGACGCAAGTCACGCCCCCGGCGGGTCAAGGGAGCCCCGTGTCTCCTTGAAAAGCCCCCAGGCGCGAGCCGGGGGATACAACGCGTGGCGGGCCGTCTGACCGTGTCGATCAGACACGATCCCCCTGCTCGCGCATGGGGGCTTCTATCCGATGCGATCCCCCCGCTTGCGCATGGGGGCTTCTCTTGCCAAACCAGAATGCCCCGGCCTGGGCAAGCTAGGCGGAGTGCTTACCCAAGCCGTTGGGGCATCCTTCTGGACGGTGTGAGGCCGCGGCGAGCCGCAACCTGCCGAAACCTCCCGTGGGAAGCAAAAGCCGTGCCACGGCCGCTCGCACGCCGCTCGACGTCTGTGGTCGATCGATGTTTTGGGGCTTTTCAGCCGAAAAAACGCGGGCGGCGGGGAATCATCGTCGTCGGGCGAGCGGCGGCCGATTGCTCACCGCCGCGGCCGCGCCCACTTTCAGTGCAATCCTCTGCCTGCGAAGAGCGCACGGCGGAAATCCTGCGTTCAGGCTCCAATGACGTTTCCTTCCGCCGGGAGTCCTAATCGAATGCACCGCACCACCACCGATCTGACCGCGCTCGTGGGCTGTTCCCGCGACAAACTCATCGACTCGCTGGCCCCTCTCTGCGGTAGCCAGCCTTCGGCCGCAGAACTCGCCGCCGCACGGTCCATCCCCCGCGGCGGCCTCGCGGCGGCACGCGAACGGCTCGGCAGGATCGATCCGGATGCCTACGCCCGCACCCGCAACCATGTGGCCGGCGCCGTGACGTGCCTGTCTCCCTGGATCCGCCACGGCGTGCTCGGGCTTGCCGAGGTCCGCGATGCCGCGGTCGCCCGCGTCGCGCGACCCGAGCAGGCAGAGAAGCTGATCTCCGAGCTGGGCTGGCGCGACTACTGGCGGCAGGTGCACGCCGCCCTCGGCGACCGCATCCACGCCGCCATCGAGCCCCCCGCAGCTGCCCGCCGCCGGCCTGGCTCGATCGACACCGTGCCGGCGGACGTGCTGGCTGCAAACACCGGCATGGCCTGCATCGACGCCTTCGTCCGCCGTCTGCATGACACGGGTTGGCTGCATAACCACGAACGAATGTGGCTGGCATCGTGGCTCGTGCACGTGCGGGGCGTGAGATGGCAGGCCGGCGCCGACTGGTTCCTCGAACACCTGCTCGACGGCGATCCTGCGAGCAATCACCTCTCGTGGCAATGGATCGCCGGCACGTTCGCAGCCAAGCCGTATCTCTTCAATCGCGAGAACCTGGAGACGTTCACCTCCGGGGTTCACTGCCGCGGCTGCCAGTTACTCGGACGGTGTGACGTCGAGGGCACGACCGACGATCTCGCAGCGCAGCTCTTCGCGAGTCAGCCAACGTCCCGCGAGCCGCTCCGGATCCGCCCCGCCCTGCCCTGGCGGCCGGCTGCTGCCACCGCCCCGCTGCGGCCGCTCGTCTGGCTCACGCTCGACGCCCTCTCCCCGCGCAGTCCCGCCGCAGCCGCGCACCCGGAATCGCCGCGGCTGCACGTCATCGACGTCGGTTGGCTGCGACGGGAACGCCCCACGCTCAAGCGACTCGTGTTTCTCTTCGAGTGTCTGGCCGATGTGCCGCAGGTCGAGGTCATGATCGGCGACCCGCGGGAGCTCCTGCCGGCCCGCGCCGCCGCGCTCGGCTGCGACGGCATCTCGCTTGCCGACACTCCCTGCCCGCTGACACGGTCCGCCGCGGATTCGATCGCGGGAACGCTCTCCGTCGAAGTAAGGCCATGGCCCGCATTCTGTGACCACTCACAAGTGAAGGACCTCGGCCGCTTCTCCCGCTACTGGCAGCAGGTGAAACACTCGGCGGTTGCACCGAGTGCATAGGGGCCAGACGTAAGCCCAAACGTCGTTCGAGGAGCCGGCCCGGGGGCCGCGCGCAGCCGCCGGTGAATTTTGACTGCCAGAGTTGGCGCACCACGTCAGTTGAGCATGCGACGTCAAAATCCGC
>JBILVW010000359.1:0-3395 GCA_044370205.1 Pirellulales bacterium
CGGGCTGTCGATGAGCCCGGCGTTGCTCGTGCCGCCGCCCACGATGGTGGCACCGTACTGGTTGGCCGTGGTCGGAATCCCAGTGCCCACGTTGAAGACGCCCCGGAAACTGTAGGGGGTGCCGACAGGCCCAACCGTCACAGCCGCCGAGCCATAAAGTTGGTCGTTGAAGATCCCAATCACGCGCGAGTTGTAGGGCACGGGATACTGGCCGCTCGAGTTCGTCCCGCTCCCGCCCACGCCCTGCGCCAGTGCCACGCCGCTGCTCGTGCTTCCCAGCGTTGTGTAGCGGATGCCGCCCGTGGAGCCGCTGCCCGTGTCGCCGCTCCACCACAGGTCGGAACCAGTGGTGGTGATCGCCGATCTCGGCGAGGCGCCGGCCGCGCTGAACTGCGTGGTCGAATCAATGCCGCCAAGCCTGTCGACCCTCGCGATCGTGCGGCTGGCCGTCGCATTGGTTCCGTAGCCAATGATCGTCAGAAACCGCTGATCGACCGACCGCTTGAGCAGCCCGATCCCAGTATTCGAGATCGGACCAACGACCGCCTTGTTCGCCCCCGAGTCTGCCACCGGCAGGGCCACCTCCACACCTGTCGCACTGCCGCTGGTGGTGAACTCGCGGAGCGTGATCGGCACGGTGCCTGACGCCGTGACTCCGTTACCAAACTGCGAGACCACGACGGTCCCTGGCGTGAACGGGGCCGCTCCGGCCACGCCAGCCACGGTCGCCATGCAGGCGACCGCGGCGAATCGAGAGAGAACTCCACCACTTCGCTTCTTCATCGGATCCAGCTTTTCACTTTGAGGAGACGTCCGCCGGCGATTCCGACCACGCCAGACCGCCACAGCACCGCAGGCACCTGCGCCAAGGAGCGCCATCGCACTCGGCTCCGGCACCACCATCACGACCCCGCGAAACACCTGATTCGACCCTGCGGTGGCGAGGGTCGTCAGGCTCGACGTGGTACCCGTGAGGGTGCTCGTGGCGGCGTTTGCATCGAGGTAACTGAACAGTCGCGATGTCCCACCGCCACTGGAGCCGCTTGAGAGCACCGTGCCAAACAGGGTGACGTCTGTACCATTGAAGGACCCCGTCAGGCCCCGGAAGTTGCTGGTGGGATTGACCCTGCTGCCGGAGAGCTGCCCCGACCTGTTCCAGGTGCCGCTCGCGGCGAGCAGATACTTGACGATGCCGCCGTCAGGGAGCCCGTCATCGGCGACATACAACGTGTCGAGCCCCGGGATCGAGGGATTGGTGTCGAGATACACAAATCCATACCGGCTGGTCACTGGAGAGCCTCCCTGGTTTGGGATGTTGGGCTGGGCCGTCAGCGAGGTCGCGGTTCCGGTCACGAGCGGGTTTCCTCCATACACGCCCACGGTCGGCGCAGTGCTCGTAGCCGCCGAAACGAACAGACTGGTGCCGGACGCGCTCGTGCCGTAGGCACCCAGCCAGCGCAGGTTCGTGGCCAAAGTTCCCGAGATCGACTGAAACGCCGTGTTTCCATCAGCCGTGCCATAGACGAGGCCGTTGCCTCCTCCCGACGCAAAGATCTTGTTGCCGTCCGTCGAGACCGCAGACCGCGGACTGTTGCCGCTGAACCATGTGCCCATCACGGTTAGCGAGTAGCTTCCCGTCGTGGTGTTGAGGAGACCCGCGACGCGAGGCATCGTGCCGCTCGTTTGGAACGACAAACTTGACGCCGCCCCCGTGCCGGAGTTGTACCCGGCGAAACCAATCCACTTTCCATCCGGGGAGATTGTCAGGCCCCCCTCGGCCGTGGCGTTGCCGGCGACGACGAGCTTCGTGCCCGTGCCCGTGCTGTTGATCTCAATCGACTGCACGAGCGACCCAGCCGTCGTGTATTCGTCAAGGAACACGTTGTTGCCGGTGTTTCCCAGCAGGTTGGCACCCGAGCCGGCGCGGAAGACGACGACGTTACCCGGCGAGACCGGAGCGGCATCGCAGACCACTGGGGCCCACGAGCACAGGGCCGCGACGGTGATCGCGGCACCAAACAGCGAGCGGCCGTTCATGGCGCATCCGAGAAACATGGGAATCCTCCGAAAGGTTGCTGGACGGGTAACGGGGCCGACGAGGTCGTGTAAGGGTTTGATACCCTTTCCCGGCAACCTTTCCAGACTCATTCCGAAAAATGTGACGAATCGGGCATGGGTAGGGACGAATCGGGTTTTCTGGGACGAATCGGGCGCGCCGCTGGGACGAATCGGGCGCGCTGGATGGGGGGCGACCGCGGCGAGCAGCCCGAAACTGCCGAGCGGCTGCTAGGTCACCCCGCCGACGGCAGCGTGGAATCCTTTGCGCTTGAATGACCAGGAGGCAGCCATGATCAACCAGTCCATTCGGCCGTCCACCCATCCGCGAACCGGTGTGCTGGCCTTCGCAATGGTCGTCGCAGCCATCTCGCTGGCCTGCCGGCCCACGCGTCAGGCGGCGACCGTGGCCTGACGATCGTGGAGCGCCGTTGAGCGGAGCAGCACACAGCCCTGCAGCACCTCGGGGCGACCCGGGCTGCCGACCGCGGCCGTTGGGCAGGCGACCAGGCCCGTGAGCCGAGACCACGTCTCCTTGAGCGCATGAGGTACGGAGCAGGCACTCACGTTGCCGGTGCGGCGGGTGAGCCCGTTGACGAGCTCGCCGCGGATGCCGAGTCCTTCGAGTTGCATCCCGGTGAACCGCACGATGCCCGTGCCTGCCTGATGCGGTACGACGAAGTTGACGTCACCACCGGCGAGGCCCGACTCTCCGAGCGCCTTGGCGACCGCCGCTGACATCGCCCGGGGCGCGATCTCGGCGATCGCCATGCCATCGAGCGAGTAGACGAGCCGGTCGTCGTCGTGCCACGTGCCGCCGCCGGGGGCCGGCACCGGCACGTGGTCGCGGACGTGGAAGTCGAACGCCGACTTCTGTGCCAGTCGCTTCTCGGCGTCGGCGTGGACGATCTCGAAGTGAACGGGATGCCGCCGGCTCGCCGGCGTGGTGAGCAGCGTGGCCGATGCCATGTCGCCAAACAGTCCCGCGATCTGCGCGTTGGAGTAGTCGGTGATCCGGCTGATCCGGGTGGCCACGACTACGAGCACAAACTCGTCGCGATGCAGGCCAAGCCGCGGCGCCCAGCGACGACTGACAAGCGCCATGGCGCGGCTGTAGCCGCAGCAAAACCAGTTGATGAAGGATAGGTCGGCCAATGGCACTTCGGCAAGCGTCGGCCGAGCGGGGCGGATCATGAGGAGCAACCGCCGGAGCTGATCGGACTGGATGCGACCCGATCGTGGAGGTGCCGAAGAGCTTCCTATCCACGCTCAAGGCCGGATTTTTCTCGTCGGCGCAGACCGGTCTTGAAACCGATCTTCTCGCGGGTCGTCCGCTCTGT
>JBILVW010000360.1:0-3387 GCA_044370205.1 Pirellulales bacterium
CAGTCGCCGGCACTGGCGCAGGCGATCTTGAAGTCGAGGTCGGCGTAGGCGAGGTAGGGCTCGTCTTTCCGCAGGTCGCGGGTCACGCCGCTGGCCCGGGCAACGGGGCCGGAGGCACTGCGATTGATCGCCTCGTCTTTGGTGAGCACGCCCACGCCCTTCGTGCGATCGACGAAGATCCGGTTGCGCGTGAGCAGTCGCTCCATGTCGTCGAGCGTCTTCGGGAAGGTCTTCACGAAGTTCCGGATCTTCTCGATCACGAGCGGCGTGAAATCCTGCGACACGCCGCCGACGCGAGTGTAGGAATTCGTGAACCGGGCTCCGCAGAGCGTCTCGAAGATGTCGTAGATCACCTCACGCTGGTAGAAGGCGTAGAGGAAGAACGTGAAGGCCCCCGTGTCGAGGCCGACCGCGCCGTTGGAGAGCAGGTGGTCGCTGATCCGCGCGAGCTCGGCCACGATCGTGCGGATGTATTTGCACCGCGGCGTGAGCTCCAGGCCGAGCAGCGCCTCGACGGCATGGTGCCAGGCCACGTTGTTGGCGATCGGCGAGATGTAGTTCATCCGATCGGTGACCGTCACGTATTGGTTGAACGTGAGGTGCTCGCCGATCTTCTCGAAGCCGGAGTGGAGGTATCCCATCTCCGGCATCGCATCGACGACCCGCTCGCCCTCGAGCTTGAGCACGAGCCGCAGCGTCGTGTGGGTGGCCGGATGCTGCGGGCCGAAGTTGAGCGTCCAGAGATAGTCCTCCGACCGTGCTCCCGCTTCGGGGCCGCGGCTCGTCACGTCGAATTCGGGAGGGGCGATGGACATGGAGGCTAGCTGTGGTCCCGGGTGATGACGGGGAAGTTGTGGCGTTCGCCGCGGCCCTGGAGCGGATAGTCTTTGCGGAGCGGGTGGGCGGTGAACTCCTCGGGCATCACGAGGCGGCGGAGGTCGGGGTGGCCTTCGAAGCGGATGCCGAAAAGATCCCAGACCTCGCGCTCGAGCCAGTTGGCGCCTTCCCAGAGTGGCACGACGCTGGCCACCGTGGGGTCGGGATCGTCGGCGAACACGCGGACGGTGAGCCGCTGATTCGTGGCGGTGTTCGCCAGCAGATAGACGAGGCCGTAGCGGTGCTTCGCCCCCTTGTATTCCAGGTAGTCCACGCAGGTGACATCGACGAGCAGGTCGAGGCCCCGGTCTTTGAGCAGCCGCAAGGCCTCGAACGCAGCTTCGGCCGGGATCACGACCCGGGTCTGGCCGCGGTAGACCGACTGGCTGATGTCGCCGAACCGCTCGGCGAGCGCGGCGACAAGGTCATCGACTGCGGGAGGCGTGAAGGGCATGAGGTGGGCGAGAGAGGGCTCTGGGCTCAGGAACGGGCGACGTGTTCGGCGGCGGCGGCGAGTTCCCGCTGCAGCATGGGATTGCGGGAGGCGTCGATCGAGAGCGGCGATGCGATCTCGACGAGAGCCCGCTTGCGGGCCTGGCGGCCGGCCGTGTCGAACTCACGGCCGGTGATCGTGCCCTCGCGCTGGATCTTGTCCTGCAGGTCGATGATCGCCTGGATGAGCTGTTCGGGCCGCGGCGGGCAGCCGGGCACGTACATGTCCACCGGGATGAACCGGTCGATGCCCTGCACGACGGCATAGGTGTCGAACACGCCGCCGGTGCTCGCGCAGGCACCCATCGAGATGCACCACTTGGGCTCGTGCATCTGCTGCCAGATCCGCTGGAGCACCGGCAGCATCTTCATCACCACGCGGCCGGCGACGATCATGAGATCGCACTGCCGCGGGCTGAACCGAAACACCTCGGCGCCGAACCGGGCGAGGTCGTGCTTGCTGGCGCCCGTCGCCATCAGCTCGATGCCGCAGCAGGCCGTCGCGAAGGGCATCGGCCAGAGGCTGTTCTTGCGGCACCAGCTGGCCAGTTCGTCGAGCTTGCTGACGAAGACGTTCTCTGGAAGTTCGAGCTTCGGACCGGTCTCTACCGCCATCGGAACACCCCCTTGCGCCAGTCGTAGGCGAAGCCAACGATCACCAGCGCGATGAATGCCATCGCGCCTCCGAACACGAGCCCGCGGGAGGAAACCAGCCCGCCGGCCACCGCCGCATCGACACCGGCCTGCGACCGGCTGGCGACGGCCCACGGGTAGAGGAACAGCAGCTCGACGTCGAAGACGAGGAACGTGATCGCCACGAGGTGGAACCGGACGTCGAACCGTCGGCGGGTGTCGTGGACGGGGTCCATGCCGCTCTCATACGGCATCTCCTTGACCGCCCCTGACCGCCGGGGGCCGACCAGCTGCGCGAAAACCAGCAAACCCACGGAAACGGCGGCCGCGATCGCGACGAACAGCAGGACAGGAAGGATGGCGTCCATGGCGGGGCTGTCAGCGGGTCAAGCGGGTCTGAACTGCAAAAATCGGCCGTAGGAACCGACTTCGTGAAATTTGTCACGATGTCGGCTCCGAAAAAAGCCGGGGCAGACTGAAGCCACCGGCCAATCGGAACAACCGGCATATTTATAACGCCCGGTTCCCGAAGCGACGAGTCAGGGTGTTTTGGCCCGGCCCTGAGCCGTGGCCGCGGCTTCCGTCTGGGCGACGGCCTTGCGAAAACGTGCCTGAATTCGTCCGCTGCCCGATTCCGAGCCGGCCATGCCGATCAGCGTGGCCACATCGTCGAGCGTTGCCCTGGCTGCGGCGACGTCGCCGGCCCGCAGCCTGTGGGCGGCACTGCGGAGGGCCGAGCCTGCATGCCACCGGGCGCTGGCGGCCGTCAGCGAATCCCGCACCTGCGGCGGCAGCGACGCCGCATTCACGGTGAGCGTGCGGATGATGTCGGGCCACACGTCACCGCTGGCCAGCAGGCGGCTCGACTCGTTGTTGCGATGCCTCCGATATGCGGCCAGTTTCCGCGGCTCGTACCACACGGGATACCGGGCGGCGATCCGCACCCACATTTCCCAGTCGAGCGCCTGGCAGAGATCGGTTCGATAGCCGCCGATCTGCTCGTACGTGGCCCGCGGCACGACGACCGCCGGCGTCTGGAGCCGCTGGCGACAGGCGATGACTCTCAGCCAGTTGCGGAGCGGCCCGGCAAACCATCGCAGCCGGGAGCTGTTTTTCAAGAACCGATCCTCGCCATCGACGAGCCGCGTGCGGCAGAAGGCCATGCCCGCTCCAGGCAAGCGGCGAAAGCCGTGCTCGAGCCGGGCGTAAAAGCCGGGCAGCACGTAGTCGTCCTGATGAAGCAGATGCACGAACTGGCCACGGGCGAGCGCGATCGCGCGATTCCAGTTGCCGGCGAGGCCGAGCCGCTCGCCGGGCCGCACGATCTCCACGCGGCCGTCGCGATCCACCGACCGCACCAGTTCCTCCACGAGGCCGGGCGGTGAA
>JBILVW010000361.1:0-3381 GCA_044370205.1 Pirellulales bacterium
CCCGGAAACCCGCGTGCTCGACATCGGCTGCGGCTCGGGCTGCGTGGCCCTCGGGATCGGGGCCCGCGACGCGAGCCTGCGGGTGCATGCCCTCGACTCGTCGGCCCGCGCGGTCGCCTGCACGCAGTGGGGGGTGGAGCACAACGGTCTTGCGAACGTGACGGTGGCACTCGAGGCCCAGGGCCGCGTGCCCGAGCCGGGCACGTGGGATCTCGCGCTCGCCAACCCGCCGTATTACTCAGACTTTCGGCTCGCGGAGCTGTTCGTGGAGTCGGCCCGGCTCGCACTCGTGCCGGGGGGCACGCTCCTGGTCGTGACGAAGCAGCCTGCCTGGTATCTGGATCACCTCCCGCAGATGTGGACGAAGGTCGCCCGCGAGGAGGTGAAGGGCTATCACCTGATCGAAGCCGTGCGTCCCGCCTGATCAGGGGCCCGACATCCCCCGGCTCCCGCCGGCGGGCTTGTATGGGAAGGCGATCCCCCGGCTCCCGCCGGCGGGCTTCCTTGGTCTGCTCTCATACAAGCCCCCATGCGCAAGCAGGGGGATCAATCCGGCGTCCATCCCGAAGCGACCCGCATCATCCCCCGGCTCCCGCCGGCGGGCTTCCTTGGTCTGCTCCCATACAAGCCCCCATGCGCAAGCAGGGGGATCAATCCGGCCGGAGCTCACTGATTGACGTGGATCACCTTCGCCGGCGGGAAGCCGTTGAAGTGGGTGCTGCTGGCCGCCGAGTAGGCGCCGATGTTCTCGCTGTAGAGGTAGTCGCCAATCTCGAGGTCGGGCAGCTGCTCCGCGAGGCTGATCGTGTCGAGCGCGTCGCAGGTGGGCCCGAAGACCGCGCAGATCTGCGTGGCCCCCTTCTTGAAGCTCTTCAGGTGATAGGTGCAGTGATCGAAGATCACGCCCGAGTAGGTGTGGTAGACGCCGTCGTCCACGTAATACGACAGCTTGTCGTTCCGCACCGCCTTGCCGATGATCTTGCAGACGGCCGTGCCCGCGGAGGCCACGAGAAACCGCCCGGGCTCCGCGAGGATCTCGATCGACTTGGGGAACAGCCGGTCGATCTCGTGGTTGATCTTCTTCGCCAGCGCCGAGAACTTCGGCACCGAGGCGTCGTAGGCGGCGGGAAAGCCGCCGCCGATGTCGAGCAGCTTCAGCTCGAAGCCCCGCGACTTGGCCTCCGCGAAGATGCCGGCGCAGAGGTGGAGGGCCTGGATGTAGTTCTCGGGGTTCGTGCACTGGCTCCCCACGTGGAACGAGAGCCCCTCCACCACGAGCTTGTGGTCGTGGGCGCACTGGATGAGGTCGACGGCCTCGCCGGGCAGCGCCCCGAACTTGCTCGACAGCTCCACCATCGAGCCGGTGTTGGGCACCCGCAGCCGCAGCGCCAGCCCCGCGTGCGGCGCGTGCTTCGCGATCTTCTTCACCTCCTCGACGTTGTCGTAGGTGACGAGCGGCTTGTACTTGTCGAGCTCCCGGAGCGTCTCGATCGGCTTGATCGGATTGGCGTAGATCACCTTGTCCCAGATGAAGTCCTGCCGCTCCTTCGCTGGGAGCTTTTTGATGTTCTCGTGAACCGTGTGGAACTCCTGCATGCTCGCCACGTCGAAGCTGCCGCCGAGCTCGTAGAAGGTCTTCACGATCGCCGGATCGCTATTGACCTTCACCGCGTAGTAGACCTGCACGCGGGGAAAGTGCTTGCGAAACAGCGCGTAGTTTTTCCGCAGTTCGGCGTGATCGACGACGAACAAGGGCGTGCAATGTTTTTTGGCGAGATCGAGCAGTGTCTTCTGGTTCATCAATCAGGCTCCATGTCTGAGCGAAGGCTCCGGGATGGCAGAAGTCTCCTCGCGGTGAAGATCGCTCCTTCCACGATCTGTGGCGATTCCTGGCTCAGAAGGTCGCGATCTTCAATGCTCGTCGAGCTTCCGCCAGTCCCTTCGCCGGTCAACCGCGGGGCTACCATTCAGTCGCCGTCCGTGAGCAAAAAGTTCTTGAACTGCCAGGGGTCGGCTGGGTCGATGTTCGGCCGGTTGTATCCGTGGAAGGCGTTGGAGTAGTGCTTCAGCGGCGTCCAGTCGCTCTGCACCGAGACGAACGTGCCGAGGTAGGGCTTGGCGATCCCGAGCACGTAGTCGTGCGGCAGGTCGTCGGGCAGCTTCACGCCCTGGTCGGGGTTCTCGATCATCCACATCGTGGCCGCCACCACCGAGATCGCCACCTGCATCGTGGTGGCGTTCTGGTGCGGCACGAGCCGTCGCGACTCCTCGATCGAGAGGTCGGTGCCGCACCACCAGCTCGTGAGCGGGTGGCCCATCACGAGGGCGCCGAGGATGTCGGCGCCGCTGGTGATCTCGTCGGTCATGATCCGGATCTTCGGCTGGAGGCGGTAGTCGTTGCCCCGCAGCTCCCAGAGGCTCGCGATCGCGGCGTCGCACGGGCAGTAGGCGTAGTGCACCGTGGGCCGGTAGACCGTCTTGCCGGAGCCGTCCCGCACCGAGAGCTTCTCGGTGATGCTGAAGGCCTCGCCGTGACGCACCACCATGCCCACGATCGTGTGGGCGGGGGGCACCCAGCTCACCACCTGCGTGTTGATGCCCATCCGGGCCAGGCAGATCTGGCTCTTGGGGCCGTCAGCATGCTCGTAGGCGAACGGCGGCAGCTCCTTCTCGTGCGTGCCCCAGCCCATCTCGGCCGTGGTCGTGCCCTCCTCGCGGAAGCCCTCCACACTCCAGGTGTTGACGAACTCGTCCACTTCCTTCGGCCGGTTGGAAATCTGCGTGTCACGCTCGCTGCAGTGGATCACCTTCACGCCCAGTTCGTGCGCCAGGTGGTTGAAGGCGTGGCTCTTGGCGTGCTGGGCGATCCGCTCCGCCTGCTCGCCGGCGAACTTCTTCTCCTCGAGGCAGGCCTTCGCGATGTCGAGCAGGGCGTGCTTCGTGAAATGGCTGATGAGCCCGGGATTCGCCCCGTGCTCGAGCACGGCCGTCGGCCCCGGCGTCTTCCAGCCGGCGATCATCCGGCGGAGGTTCATGTGCCGCCAGTAGAGCGTGAGGTGCGTCGGGTGGGCCCCCTTCGCATGCTCGTAGGGATCCCAGAGTTCGACCGACGTGTTGAGGTAGCTCACGCCGTGGTCGTGGCACCACTGCACGATCTCGCAGCAGTCGATGTTCCAGGCCAGGTCGATGAGGATGTCACCGGCCGAGACGTGCTGCCCGAGGATCTGGCCGAGGTTGCCCGGCTCGACCTTGCCCCGCACGAACTTCACTCCCCGCTCGATCCACGGCCGCAGCGCCTCCTCGTTGGGCTCGAACTCCAGGATCGTAATGTCCGACGGCTTGACCTTCACGTGGTCGAGGAGGATCGGGAGCGTGCAGCGG
>JBILVW010000362.1:0-3373 GCA_044370205.1 Pirellulales bacterium
CGAGCAAAGCCGGCTCACAGGCGAGGTCGAACTGTTCGCCCGCGAGGGCATGGTCGTGGTGCGGGCCATCGACCATCCGCGCGCCCGCTGGGCAGATGCCTTCAGTTCGATGGCGAAGCGGGGCGACGATCGCCTCCGCGATGTGCCGTCATCCACGTCCACCTGGGATGACGGCGAGTGGACATGGTGATCAGTCGCTTTGAAGTTCATCTCGTCAACCTCGACCCGACCGTCGGTCGTGGACTCCGCAAGACACGCCCTTGTCTCGTGATCTCGCCGAACGAGATGAACCATCACATTCAGACCGCAATCGTCGCCCCGATGACCACGAAGGGTCGGGTGTATCCCACGCGAGTGGCCTGCCGTTTCGGCGGCAAGGCCGGACAGGTCGTGCTCGACCAGATCCGGACGGTCGATCAATCGCGTCTCGTCAAAAAACTCGGAAATCTCGACGCCCGTACGGCGCAACGAGTGCTCCTGGTCTTGCAGGAGCTTTTCGCCCCGTAACGCTGGGAACTCGGGCCGACGCGGTAGGGGCCGAGGTCAAAACGGGGAGACGCCAATTTGTTCGATGTGATGAAACGTGAGAGATCAGGCAGCACCTGTCGCCAAATCATCCAGCGAGATTCCAAGCACGCCGGCAAGACGGGCGGCGATGGACAGCGTCGGCTCGCGTTCGTCCCGTTCCAATTGAGAGAGGTATCCCTGTGAGATGCCGGCCGCCGCTGCCAGATCCACTTGCGTCTGATGACGGGCTTCTCGCGCGTGGCGGAGTCTTTGCCCCAGGGTCAAACTGCCTGCTTTCGCCGCTGTGGCTTTCCGCCGTGCCGCCAGGCGGCCGCGAATCCGTTCATCGATCTTCGGCTTCTCGAGATCGACCTGCCTGCGGATCGCCTCGTATCTCGCGACCTCAGCCGCGGTCAGTCTACGTTCACGGGAGATGCGTTTCATGAGTCACAGTCTTTTGTGGTATCGGGAGAAGCCATCGCTGTCTCGCAGAAAAGCCCCTCGATCACTCAACTTCATACGCCGTTACTGGATACACATACGCGTCATCGATCTCCTCAAAGACGACTGCGATCAATCGTCCTGTGGTCGTTCCGCCGAACGCAATCAAGAACCCCGACGACCTGCTCCGCTCGATGCCGTCTGGGCGTTCTAAGACTTCCTCGACTTCCTCCTTGGTCACGTCGTGCTCCCCGATATGCTGAACGTTGCCCTTCGGGTCATCGTCGAGATCCCAGAGGACCTGCGTGAATGGCATCTTCGTCTCGGCGATCCAAAGTATAGCAATTGCAATACCTGAGGCCAACGCCTGCCGGGGGCCTCGAAAGCATTCGAAGAAAGTGTACATGCGTTCCCTTCGCAACGACAACCCGCAGTCCCCTGCGATGCGGCCCCTCGAGCCAGCCGTACCGCGCATCAAGCCGCTCGGGGCCGTGCCGTCGCGACTCGGTGGCCTGCTCCTTCTGCCGATCCTCTGCGTCGCCCTCGCGGCCCGTGGCGACGGCCCCGGCGACAACCAGCCCGAGAACGTCCGCCGCATGCCGAAGCCCGGCATCGAGCTGCCTGCGGCGGAGCGGGCGTCGATCACGGCCGCGCTCGCCGAGCTCGACGCCGCGATCGCGCCGCTCGCGAGCAGCACCGACCCGCAGGTGCAGGAACTCTTGCCCGACGTGCTCATTCATGCCGAGGCGGTGCGGACGGCACTGGAGTTCGACGAGTTCTTCAACCCGAAGGAATTCGACGTGGCGCGGGAGCTGCTCGCCGAGGGCAAGACGCGGGCGAGCGAACTGGCGGCGGGCCGCGCCCCCTGGACCACGCAGACCGGCCTCGTCGTCCGTGGCTACCGCTCACGGATCGACGGCTCGATCCAGCCTTACGGCCTCGTGATCCCGCCGGGGTACGTGCCGGGCCCGTGGCGGTGGCGGCTCGACCTCTGGTTCCACGGCCGGGGCGAAACTCTTAGCGAGTTGGCCTTCCTCACCCAACGGCGGACGCAGCCGGGCACGTTCACGCCGGCCGACGGCATCGTGCTCCATCCCTACGGTCGCTACTCCAACGCCAACAAGTTCGCCGGCGAGACCGATGTGTTCGAGGCGCTCGAGAGCGTGCAGCGGCGGTACGTGATCGACGACGACCGCATCAGCGTCCGCGGCTTCTCGATGGGGGGCGCGAGCACCTGGCACCTCGCGGTGCACGAGCCGACCCGCTGGGTGGCCGCCAATCCCGGCGCCGGCTTCAGCGAGACGCCAGAGTTCCTGCGCACCTTCCAGGGTGAGCCGCTCACACCCACCTGGTGGGAGCGAAAGCTGTGGCGGCTCTATGACTGCACCGACTGGGCCGCGAACCTGCGGCATTGCCCGGTGGTGGCCTACAGCGGCGAGACCGACCGGCAGAAGCAGGCGTGCGACATCATGGCCACGGCGCTCGCCAGCGAGGGCATCGAGTTGACGCACCTCATCGGCCCGAAGACAGGCCACGCCTACGAGTCCGCTGCCCGCGACGAGGTGGAGCGGCGGATGACCGCCATCATCCGGCGCGGTCGCAGCCGGCCGATCTGGCCAGCGGCCGGATTTCCCGGATCGTTCACCACCTACACGCTTCGCTACAACCGCGGCCCCGGCGTCACGATCGACGCCCTGGAGCAACACTGGGAACGAGCAAGGATCTCCGCCACCGCCGACGGGCTTTCCACGACGAACATCGCTGCCTTCACGATCGACCTGCCCTCCGGCTCGGTCGAATCCTCAGCCGAGCGGCCTGCCGCGGTGACGATTGACGGCACCACGCTGCCGCTCCCCGAGCGACTGGCGAGCGACCGCAGCCTGCAGGCGTCATTCCACAAGACCGAGGGCGCGTGGCGGACGGGGCCCTTGCCCAGCGCCGGCCTCCGCAAGCGGCATAGCCTGCAGGGCCCGATCGACGACGCCTTCATGGACGCCTTTCTCTTCGTGCGGCCGACGGGCAAGGGGCGGCATGCGGCCACCGACGCCTGGGCCCGCGCCGAACTGGAGCGGGCGATCGAGCACTGGCGGCGGCACTTCCGCGGCCGGGCCCGGGTGAAGGACGACGTCGCCGTGACGGAGGCCGAAATGGCCGCTGCCCACGTCGTGCTCTGGGGCGACGACCTGTCGAACGCCGTCTGGAAGCGGATGGCGGCCGACCTGCCGATCCGCTGGCAAGGGAATTCGCTCGTCGTGGGATCGGCCGAAGCCGCCCGTTCGTTCGAAGCGGCCGTTCACGCGCCGATCATGATCTACCCGAATCCGCTTGCCCCCGACCGCTACGTCGTCACCAACAGCTCGTTCACGTTTCGCGAGTACGCCTACCTCAACAACGCCCGGCAGGTGCCGATGCTGCCCGACTGGGC
>JBILVW010000363.1:0-3353 GCA_044370205.1 Pirellulales bacterium
GGACCGGATGCGGCAGTCGGTCACGCTGTCATGCACGTTGAAGCGGCTGTCCGACACGGCGTCGGCGGAAAGGATCGCCTTCTGGGTGCGGGCCACCTGTTCGATCAGCGACAGGCTCAGCCGCAGGGGCCCGGCCTCCTGCGTGCCGCGGACCTTCCGCGCCTTCAGCACCATCCGTCGCGATTGCGGATCCAGGAGGAGCACGAACCCCCGCTCGGCCCTGGGAAAGATGTCGAGCAGGCCGTCGAGCAGTCGGGGCAGCACGTCGTCGAGCGAGAGCGACGCGCCCACGGCCCGCTGGAGGCCGAGAACCGCGCGGAGCCTGGCCTCGGCCTGGCGGGCGAGCCCCTCTTCGGTCGCCGGCCGGGCCACGTCCACCTGCGACACGATCAGGTTGTCGCGGCCGTCGGGCTCGAACACGTCGTCGGTGGGCGGGGTGCCCGTGCCGATCATCGACCGCGACCGCGAGGCGAAGGCGAGGAGCTGGTCGCCGATCAGGATCTCGTCGCCGTCCTCGAGTTGGCGGCGGCCGGTGAGCGGCCGCCCGTTGACGCTCGTGCCGTTGCGGCTGCGGAGATCCTCGATCCAGATCTCGTCTTCCTTCCGCGTCAGCTCGGCATGCTGCCGGCTCACGGCCGTCGATTCGAGCACGACGTCGCAGCCTGGGTGGCGGCCGATGACGACGCGGTCACGGGCCAGGCGAAAGCGGCGGCCGCGGTGGGGGCCCGATTGGATTTGGAGGGTGGCCACGGGACGTGAATCAGGCGGAATTGCCGAGCCAGCACGAAGGAGGTACGCTCGATTCTCCAATCGATCGGATTGGGGAATGGTGTAACGGTAGCACGACTGGCTCTGAACCAGTTAGTCTAGGTTCGAATCCTAGTTCCCCAGTTTTTATCCCTCACGCGCCGGGGGGCTTGTCTTGCATTTGAGGCCGCGTCCAACGCTCTCACGCGCCGAGGGGCTTGCCTTGCAGCGGAGCTCACGCGCGCGGGCTCCCATCAATACCAGCGTTTGAGCCAGCCGCGGCGCCAGAAGAGCACGATCATGCCCACCGTCGTCGCGAGCATCATGCCGATGGCGACGGGCGCGCCATATCGGTAGTTGAGCAGTGGCATGTTCCACGGCGACGCGGTGTTGAAGTTCATCCCGTAGAAGCCGGTGATGAACGTGAGCGGCATGAAGATCGTGGCGATCACGGTCAGCACCTTCATCACGTCGTTCATGCGGTTGTTGAGGCTCGCCAGGTAGATGTCGCGGAGATCGCTGCCGATCTCGCGGAAGCTCTCCATCAGGTCGAGAAGCTCCATCGTGTGGTCGTAGGAGTCGCGGAAGTGGGCCCGGGCGTGCTCCCCCACGAACTTCGTCGGCTCGCGGCCGAGGGCATGGAGCACGTCGCGGGTGGGCCAGAGGGCCCGCCGCAGCGTCATCAGGTCGCTCCTCACGTCGTGGATCTTCGCCAGCGACCGCCGTGAGGGGGATTCGAGAGCCTCCTCCTCCAGGGCCTCGAGCCGGTCGCCGAACTGCTCGAGCACCGGAAAATACCCGTCCACGACGGCGTCGAGAAGCAGAGCGCAGAGGTGGTCGGCGCCGAGGTCGCCCAGTTGCGTGCGTCCGGCGCGGATCCGCTGCCGCACGCCGTCGAAGGCGTCGCCGGCGGTGCCGTCGCGAAACGTGATCACGTAGCGGTCGCCGAGGAAGATGCCCACCGGATCGGTCACGACCACGTCGGCGTCGAAGCGGGCCGTGCGGACAGCGAGCAGCACCTGATGGCCGAAGACCTCCACCTTCGGCCGCTCATCGGGCGTGACGGCATCCTCGAGGGCGAGTTCGCCGATCTCGAAAATCGTGCCGATCCGGCGGATGACGCCGATGTCGGCCAGCCCCTCGACGTCGATCCACACGACCCGCCACCGCTCGCGGGCGGCCACTAGTTCGTCGGGCCGCGCGACCGTCATTTCGTGCACGGCGGCTCCGTCGCAGCCGATCATTCGTAGCGTGGTGGGGCCGGCCGACGATGGCGTGGCGACGGCGTCGAAGGCCGACAGGCGGCTGCGGCCCCGGCGACCGCGACGGAGGCGATGCTTGCGTTGAGCCAAGACCTGGTCTCTCGAATGCGGACGTGCAGCGTATGCTACCCGGATGGCTCGGCCCCCGCAGGGATCCCCGCTCGGTGAGGCCGTGGTGTGGGTGTCCCGCATCACGGCGATCGGGCTGGCCATGTTTCTACCCGCGGTCGCCGGAAACTGGCTCGACGCCAGGCTGGGAACGGGTTTCCTCGGTCTCGTAGGCCTCGCCCTTGGGTTTACGGTTTCGATCTCGTGGCTCGTGCAGCTGCAACGCCGGAGGGTCCGATGAGCGACACCTCAACCAGCCGACCGTGGCCCCCGCGTGGCTGGACGCTGCTGGGCGCCGGCGTCCTGCTCGCCGTCTGGGCCGCGGGGCTGGCCATCGCGTTGGCATGGAGCGACCCTATCGCTGCCCGTCGGTCTGCCGTGGCCCTGGCCGGGGGGGTCTGCCTCACCGGCTCACTTGGGGGGTGGCTGCTCGCCCGGCTGGGTGACCGGCTGGCCGCCAGCCCCGCAGCCGGCCGCCGGGCCGTGGCCGTCGCGGCCGGGCTGGCCGCGATCGCCTTCCGCCTCGCCCTGCCGCTGGCGGCCCTGGCCTGGCTGCAGGCCGAAGGAAACCAGCTCGCGGCTGCCGGGGCGGGCGGTCTGCTGCTGGGCCTCTATCTGGCGCTGCTTGCCACCGACATTTCTCTGACGATCATGGGGCGGTCGGAACGGCCGCGGAACCGCGGCCGCACGGATGCGAATTGACGCGGTACGCCCGTGTCACGCACACTCTGCATCCCCGACGCCGTCGCGTCTGCACCAGCTCAGTCAGAGGCCTGCCGCTTTCGATGTCCGCCCACAATCCGATCTACCATCTCAAGGACTCCTTCTACTTCGAGGTTCCGAAGCCGCTTTGGCGGCAGGGCTGGAAGACGCTCGATGACGTGCCGCAGTTCCTGCGTGACGGCCGCCCCGACATCACCGACGTCGCGGAGTTCAATGCGGCGCTCGACGGCAAGATCCTGATTCCGCAGCCGTTCGCCTCGCTCGACAGCCTCTACGAGGTGAAGTCGGGGTTCGGCATCTCGAAGTACATGATCCTCGAGGTCGTGCTGGCCTCGATCCTGCTCTTCGTCTTCACGCGGCTCGCAGTCCGGCTGAAGGGGGGCGGGGTGCCCAAGGGGCGGCTGACGAACATGCTGGAGGCGATGATCCTGTTCGTTCGCGATCAGATCGCCCGCCCCGCGATCGACAGTCATGACCACCACGACCATGACGAGCACGGTCATGAGCCCCACG
>JBILVW010000364.1:0-3338 GCA_044370205.1 Pirellulales bacterium
AGCCAGCCCCTGCCGGAAAACAAGGACGACCGCCGCTGGTTCGCGCGGGCCTATCCGAAGCGGCTGATGGCGGAGGTGCTCTCCGACGCGATCGCCGACGTGACGGGCGTAAGCGACCGCTACACGGAGATCGTGCGGGCCGACGGCTCGACGGAGAAGGTGACGGTCTACGATGCCGACACGCGGGCCCTGGAGCTTCGCGACTCGACCGTGAAGAACGCCTTCCTCGACACGTTCGGCCGCAATGCCCGCGAGATCACCTGCGAGTGCGAGCGGTCGAGCCAGCCGAGCCTGGTGCAGGTGCTCCATCTTTCGAACGGCACCACGCTTAACGACAAGCTCGCCGCGAAGGCGGGATGGATCACGCAGCTCGTGGCGACCGACCCGAAGCCCGCCGACCTCGTGGAAGGGGCCTGGGTGCGGGTACTCTCGCGCAGGCCCAGCGACGCGGAGCGGAAGCCCTTCGAGGAAATGCTCGCCGCCGCCACGCCCGAGGAGCAGCGGCAGATCGTCGAAGACATGTATTGGTCGCTGCTCACGAGCCGCGAGTTCTTGTTCAGGCATTGATCATGGCCAACCGCTGCGCACCCCCGTTCACCAAAAGCCCGTCGCGGAAGCGGCGGGATGACGCTAGCCACCGCCATCCGGGCATGTGCTCAACCGCGCCGTCCGTGATCGCGACGCGTCACCCCACCGGCTTCCGCCGGGGGCTTTTTGGGATTCGACAAGAAGCCCCCGGCGGAAGCCGGGGGATTTTGGTGATGTGCGTACTTTGGGCCGTGCCGTGCTCTGCGGCGCCCTCGTATGAGCGGGAGATCGCGCCGATCCTGCGGACCTATTGCTCGGGCTGCCACAACGCGCGGGAGGCGGAGTCGGCGTTTTCGGTCGAGCACTTCGCGTCGCTCCGCAAGGGGGGCGACGGCGCCGGGGATCCGATCGTGCCGGGCGACGCGGCGGCCTCGGTGCTCATTCAGCGGATCAAGAGCGAGGATGCCGACCACATGCCGCCGGCCGACGAGCCGCAGGTGCCCGCGGCCGATCTCGCCGCGCTCGAGGCCTGGATCGCGGCGGGGGCTCCCGGCCCGGCGAAGGATGCGTCGATTCTCGAAACACTCGCGGTGCCGGCGCTGGCGGCCTACGGCGGCACGAAGCCCGTCACCGCCCTGGCCCTCTCGCCGGACGGCACGCGGCTGGCCGTGGCCCGCGGCCGCGCGGTCGAGATCATGGCCGTTGCCGACGACGTTCCTGGGAAGGTGATCGCCACCATGCCCGACCTCCCGGGCAACGTCGTGGCCGTTCACTTCAGCCGGGATGGTTCGCGGCTCGTGATCGCCGGCGGGATCACAGGGCTTCGCGGCGTAGCGGAGATCCGCGATGCGGCGACAGGCAAGCTCGTGCGGTCGTTCGCCGGCCACCGCGACCTCGTCTACGACGCCGAACTCTCCCCCGATGAAACCACGCTCGCCACGGCGGGCTACGACCGGTCGATCAAGCTCTGGAACGTTGCCGATGGGTCGCTCGTGCGGTCGATCGACGTCCACAACGGTGCCGTCTTCGACCTCGCCTGGCATCCGTCGGGCAAGGTGCTCGGCTCGGCGAGCGCAGACGAGACCGTGAAGCTCTGGCGGGCGAGCGACGGCGTGCGGCTCGATACGCTCAGCCAGCCGCAGGGGGAGGTGGCGAGCGTGGCCTTTACGCCCGACGGAGGCCACGTGATCGCCGCCGGCCGCGACAAGCGAATCCATCTCTGGAAGCTCGCCTCGCTCGACGCACCGGCGATCAATCCGCCGCTCCGCGCCGTGTTCGCCCACGAGACGCCGATCGTGGCGGTGGCCCTCTCGGCGGACGGCCGGAGGCTCGTCACGACGGCCGAAGACCGGTCGCTCAAGGCATGGAGCGTGCCCGAACTCGTGGTCCAGCAGGAGTTGCCGCGGCAGCCCGATCTCGTGGCGGCGATCGTGCCCGACGGGGCGGGGCGGTTTGTGGTGGGCCGCATGGATGGATCACTCGACGCCGTTCTATCGGCGGTTGAAAAACCAGATCCTGTGATGTCCCCACGAAGCCCGGAGCGGGAGCGACGGGATGTGCATGACCGGGATAGCCAAAGCGCGATCGTTGCGGGAGGAACGGCAGGCGGGCCGCCGCCGACCGCGACCGTGAACGAGGCCGAGCCAAACGACGCGGCGGCGCAGGCTCAGCCCGTCATCGTTCCCGTGGCGGTGAAGGGGGCGATCGGCGGCCCCGGTGATGTCGACTGCTTCCGGTTCGCTGCGCGGGCGGGTGTGCCACTCCTGCTCGAGGTCGTGGCCGCGAAGGCGAAGCCCGCATCGAAGCTCGATTCGCGGATCGAGGTGCTCGATGCGGCGGGACAGCCGGTGGAGCAGATCGTGCTCCAGGCAGTCCGCGACTCGTGGCTCACATTCCGCGGAAAAAACTCGACCCAGAGCGGTGACTTCCGCCTGCAAAACTGGGAGGAGATGGATCTCGATCAATATGTCTTCGCCGGGGGCGAGGTGGTGAAACTCTGGCTCTACCCGCGCGGGCCCGATTCAGGGTTCGACGTCTATCCCGGATTCGGCAATCGCCACACGTTTTTCCATACGTCGGCCGTCACGCACGCGCTTGGCGAGCCAGCGTGGATCGTCGAGCCGCTCCCCCCGGGGGCCACGCCGGTGCCGAACGGCCTGCCTGTGTTCCGCCTCTTCTATGAAAACGACGACGAGGCGACCCGCCAGCTCGGCACCGACTCGCAGCTGATCTTCACGCCGCCGGCCGACGGCGAGTATGTGGCGCGGGTCACCGACGTTCGCGGCTTCGGTGGAACGAACGAATTTCATTACACGCTCGGCATTCGCCGTCCGCAGCCGTCGTTTGCCGTGAGCATCGAGGGGAAGGATCCGAAGGTGAGCCCTGGGAGCGGCCGCGAGCTCACGTTTAAGGCCACCCGGATCGAGGGCTTCGACGGGCCAATCCGGATCGAGGTGGCGGGTCTGCCGGCGGGGTTCACGTTTCACGGGCCCATCGAGATCGAGGCGGGGCAGCATGATGCCCGCGGCGTGCTCTCGGCGACGGCTGATGCTACCGCACCCGACGAGGCCGCCGACAAGGCCGTGAGCGTGCGGGCGGTGGCGACGATCGACGGTCGGGAAGTCATGCAGAATCTCGGCACGCTCGGCGACATTCAGGTCGCCGAGAAGCCGAAGCTGACGGTCGAGATCATGCCGGGGGCCGATCCCGCCGTCATCAGGCAGGTGCCGGGCGAGCCGCTCGAGTTCACGATCCGACCCGGGCAGACGATCACGGCGAAGGTGAAGGTAATGCGGCACGACTTCCAGGAC
>JBILVW010000366.1:0-3337 GCA_044370205.1 Pirellulales bacterium
CGCCGTAGATGCCTCCAGTCGCCGGGTCATTTCCGTTGCCGGCGTTTCCTACCGGCACGCGTTCATAGGTGATGGCATGAGCATTCGGCAGCGCAAGAGTGACGAGCGTCACGGCGACCAGAACAGAGGCCGGAGGGCGGCGAAGCGGGTTCACAGCGATGACTCCGAGTGCAGGGCGTTGATCTCGAGCCCCCACCGCCATCGCGATCGGCACACAAGCCCCGCAGGCAACCTCGGCGTGATTCAGGCGACTGTGATTCGCCGTCCCAGATCCAGCACCGCCGGCAGAAGAAGGCCGGTCAGATTGCCGTCAGCGGTCGATTGCTCGTCGCGACGGTGGTGGGTGCTGACAGTAGCGGTCCGAGGGGATGCAAAACCTGAGGGCGGGAGTAGACCCCCGCTCGGTTCACCCGTCAAGCAGGTGGCCTCGGTCCCCACACGCGGCCATCGCAGTACAGATGGTTCAGGCTTCGCAGAGAGGGATGCGGCCGGGCCGCCCGAAAAGCGGTGCAGAATCCGATGCACTCAACTGCCGTCAGGGGCCTTCAGTCGCCCTCCCACGGAAACGCGACAGCCGTATCGCCCGCATTTGCGAAGGATACGGCTGTTCAGATACCCCCACGGGGAGTCGTCCGACCAAAGCAACTCCCGAAGAAAACCCCCTTCTCAGCACCCGGCGCTGCACATTCCGGTGCAGTTGGCCCCGAGACGGACGAACTGGCCCGGCTACTGGCGTCCCTCACCCCGGCCCAACGGGAAGCCCTGCTGGCCATGGCGAGGGAAAGGGGATAGCCGCCGTGACGCTCGCTGAAGCCTCCAGACCGCCGTCCCAGTGGCCGCGACCGCGGGAGACCAAGATCGAGTCGGCCGTGAAAACAGAAAGGGGAGCACGCCCGTCATGGCGACCTGCTCCCCTCGCGTTGGAATCACGATGGCTTCGCTCTGTCAGGCCCGCCTGCGACGCCGCCACATCGTGTAGCCGCCGCAGGCCAGACCGGCGAGGGCCATGGCGTAGGTGGAAGGCTCAGGGACGGCCGAGGTTGCGATCATAGAGCCGTCACTGAATCGAAGAAACTCCGTATCGCGGAGGCTCTTGGTAACGCCAAACCCGAACAGACGTAGTTCGGCGCCTTGCTCCGCCCACCCCAAGACTTGGTAGTCGGAAAGCAGTCCTTGGAGGACCACGGTGTCGGTGCCGATGTCACCGTAGATGTCGTCGTTGTTGCCCAAGGCGGAGATGACGTCGTCACCCTCGGCGCCGTGAATGAGATTGTCGTCGCCGACCCTGCCGAGAATGGCGTCGCTGGCCGGACCACCCCAGATCGGCATGCCTGCAATCTGTGCAGCAACGCTGCTACCGCTCACGCCCCATTCAAACTGGAAAAATGCGTTGTCCGCACTTTCGCGAAAGAGATTGAAGTGGGCCTGATCTCCCGCACCATATGCGGGAGCAAGAATCAAGTTTTCAGCGAGATTTCCGATAGACTTGGTCCATCCTTGGGGTAGCACTGTCGAGTTGAAGGATGTGGCGATGTCGGCGTCGTTCTCCACTCCCGTGGTGCCCATGATGTATCGGTTTCCCCACTCGTCGGTGATGAAGTATCGCTGGATGAGGTTGCCTTCGGGTGAGTTGCCTTCCCGTGCCCACCAGATCATCTCCTGATTTTTCTCGTTGGAACTGAACCGGATCGTGCCCGCTGGAGGAGTAACGGTCGCGAAGGCGGCATGGTAGGCATTGATCGTGCCCGGGAAAGCCGTCTCCGTGTACGGCCACATGGCACTCTGGGTCTGGGCGATGAACTTCCACGTGTATCCGTCGATGGTTTCGACTTCGATATCGGGTTCGGGCAGGCCGGGGCTGCTCAACGTGTTTTCGTCGTTGAACTCCAAGTTGCGTGCGGTGTTTCGGATGTAGCCGGGAGACGGTTCGTACGTGTCCCACTCTTCTGCCGTGATGGCGTTGTCACCGTAGGCAAGCCAGACGCGGGTGTAGCCCTGAAACCCATCGTCCCCCGCATCAGTCACGTCAGCAATTTCGAAAGCGGCGTACAGGGTGGCAGGAGCCGTCAACGAACCAAACAGGGCCACCACACTGAGGGACAGGGCAACTCTGGGAATGCGGGCGATCGGCGTCACGATCAAACTCCTTCGGAGCAACTGAGAATAAACTCGGGCCCAAATCGTTTTACAATTGTTAGCACGGTCAATGGCACCTCCGCAATCATTTCCCGGCCGCGGGATACTTGCCCAAAAGCCCAAAACACGAAGAAAAGGCAAATCCAAGGACGCATCCGCCAAAGGCTGGGCCGAATCAGCAGCGAGCGCGAGCGTCAGTCCCGGCCCAAACCACCCCACAAACCAAGACAGGAACCGTTGCATGTCCACCGCAACCACCACATCCCACGACACCGGCCAAACCAGTTCTCGCCTTCTCGCCGGAACTCAACCCAACCCACCAACACCCCGACCACCCAACTCGAACGTTCCGCTGCCCAGACGCTCCCGCCGGCGTTCCTACCGGCGCGGCCAATCACTCCGGCCAATCTGGCCGCGCTTACAGAGCGGGTGCGCCGCCGCGTGATCCGCTGGTTCAGGCGGTCTCGCCTCCTCGACGCCGCGGCCGCCGCCGACATGCTCGCCTGGGAGAACAGCGGGTTTTCCGTCGACGCGAGTGTCCGAATCACGCTCCTCGACCGCGACGTGCCAAGCTATTTCCGGAGTCTCGAGCACTTGCTGAGATACTGTGCACGCCCGCCCTTCGCGCTCGAGCGATTGTCCGTGATCCGCGGCCCGGACGGCCGGATCATTCGCGTCCGATACGTGCTCCCGCGGCACAAGGCGGCCACCTGGGTCGAGCGGGGTCGCGGGCGGAAGTCCACGCGGCCGGGAGCCAATGGCGTCGTCGAACTCTCGCCGTTTGAGTTCCTCGACAGGCTCGTCGATCTCGTCCCGCCGCCGCGGAAGCATCGGCATCGCTATCACGGGGTGTTTGCACCGAATCACAAGCTCAGGCGGGCCGTGACCGGGCTCGCCATCGGGAACATCGGCAAGCGGGGCGACGCCGCGACCGGCGGGCATGTGGCCGGCGGACAACCCACGGAAGGCTGCTGCGACACTCATGCGAAGCCCCGGTCGCACGACACCTCCCGGATTGCGTGGGCGAAACTCATGGCCCGGGTGGGCGAGGAGTTTCCGCTCGAGTGCCCAGCCTGCGGCGGCGACATCCGGCTCATTGCCTTTATCACGGAGCCGGGGCCGATCCGGAAGATCCTCGCACATTTGGGCGAACCGCTCGAACCGCCGCCAATCGCAGCCGCGCGGGGCCCTCCGACCGACT
>JBILVW010000365.1:0-3337 GCA_044370205.1 Pirellulales bacterium
GAGCAGCAGAAGTCGATCGGCAAGGAAAACTTCAACGACGCCGTGAACATCACGCGGCGAGACTTCCTCGGCGGTGCCGTGGCCGCCGGCCTCGCGGCCGGTGCGGGCCTGGGTTCCATCTATTTCGGCTATGGCAAGAGCGTGGGCGAGCCGCTCCGGGTGGGCGTGCTCGGCACCGGCGACGAGGGGAGCGTGCTGCTCGGGGCCCACAATCCCGACTATCTCAACGTGATCGCGATCGCCGACGTCCGGCCCTACAACGTGTTCCGGGCCTTCCACGGCGATGCGTCGAGCCCTTCCGCCACCACCGCCCGCCCCGGCCTCATGGCCAAATACAAGTGGGCCACGGAAGACCAGGCCCGCAAGACGGTGAAGGTCTACGGGGCCTACGAGGAGCTGCTCGCCGACAAGGACATCGAGGCGGTGATCATCGCCCTGCCGCTGCACCTGCACGCCGAGGCGGCCATCAAGGCGATGCGGGCCGGCAAGCACGTGCTCACCGAGAAGCTGATGGGGCACAGCATCCACGAGTGCAAGGAGATGGGGCGAGTCTCCCGCGAGACGGGCAAGATCCTCGCCACCGGCCACCAGCGGCACTACAGCATCCTCTACGACAACGCCGTGCACACGATCGGCAAGGCGCGGCTGCTCGGCGACCTGCACTCGATCCGGGCCCAGTGGCACCGCGGCAATCTGCCTGGCAATGATTCCTGGAAGCCGCCGCTGCCGGGCGACGAGTCGCTGGCGAAGAAGCTCGCGGGCTGGCAGAAGGATCTCGCCAATGCCAAGCCCTCCGACATCGACTCGCTGCAGAAGAAAATCGCCCAGCTCGAGGCCCAGATCGCCGACACGGCCGTCGATGCGGCGAAGGTCGGCTACACGCAGATGACGCTGGCCGACGGCTCGACGCGGACGCCGATGGAGGAGCTCATCCGCTGGCGGCTCTGGAACCGCACCGGTGGCGGCCTGATGGCCGAGCTCGGCAGCCACCAGCTCGACGCAGCCGGCATCTTCGTCTCGGCGATGCACGGCGAGGGGAAGAAGGTGAAGCCGCTCACGGTCACGGCCGTCGGCAACCGCAGCATTTTCCCGGCCGACCGGGAGATCGACGACCACGTCTACTGCATGTACGAGTATCCGGCCCCGGGCTATGACGACGACAAGAACAAGAAGATCGTGGTGACCTACTCGTCGATCAACGGCAACGGCTTCGGCGATTACGGCGAGGTGGTGATGGGCACCAAGGGCACGCTCGTGCTCGAGCGGGAGCAGGAGGTGATGCTCTACAAGGGAGCCGCCAAGGACACCCGCGTGACCGTCGCCAAGGCGAAGGACGGCAGTCCGACCCTCGACACGACCGAGAGCGGCGGCGGCGGCAGCACGGCCGTCGGCGGTCCGGGCGGGGCGTCGTCGGCCCCCCCCTCGCGCGGCTACACCGAGGAGATGGAGCACTGGGCCTGGTGCATCCGCAATCCATCCCCTGAGAATCAGCCCCGGTGCAAGCCGGAGGTGGCGATCGCCGACGCCGTGATCGCCCTGGTGAGCAACATCGCCTTGGCGAATCCCGACACGCAGGCCCGGATCGAGTTCAAGCCCGAGTGGTTCGACATCGCGAGTGACGAAACGCCGGAGGGCGTGAAGCCCGACGTCGGCCGCGATCGCTACAAGATTTAACGAACCCCTCGGACTGGACAGTTTCCGGCGGCGGTACATACTCTTGGCTAGCCCCACGCGGGTCCCCACCCACCGTTCCGCCGACGCTTCTGGACGTTGGCGATAATTCCACCGAATCGGCCTCTGGCGGGGCTGTCTCGGAAAGGAGGTCGTCAATGCAGACCCGTTCTCGTTCAAGATCGCGTGCCCGGATTTCCTGGGCCGCCATTCTGGCCTCGCTCTCGAGCTGGGCCCTGTCGCTCGTGACCACCGCCGCGCTTGCCGCCGTCGGCTGGTACGGCCACGCCACTCACTGGACGTTCGGCTTCGGCGACCATCACGCCGCCCATCCCGGCGGTCATGAGGCGGACCACGCCCAAGCGGACCATGCGGCCGACGCCGCAGCCCCTCCCGACGGCACGGTTCGCTTCCCCTCCCAGGAGGCGCTCGAGCGGACCGGCATCGAGATCGTGCCGGTCGAAAAACGCCCGATGGTCAGCGAACTCGTGTGCAACGGGGTGGTGGCCTACGACGAACGGCGGATCGCCCAGCTCTCGACCCGCGTGCCCGGCAGCATCTGGAAGGTGGAACGGCGCCTGGGCGACCCCGTCCGCAAGGGGGACGTGCTGCTGGTGATCGACAGCCAGGAGGTGGGCACCCTCAAGGCCGAGTTCTTGAACGCCCTGGTGGCCTACGAATCCCGACGGGAACAGCTCGCCATCCTCGAAGAGGTGAAGAGCGCCGTCATGGGCCGCCAGCTGCGCGAGGCCAAGGCCGCGCTGCGAGAGGCCCGCAATCACCTCACCAACGCGGAACAGGCGCTCGTGAATCTCGGATTCGAGATCTCGATCCGCGACTACGAGTCTCTCGACGACGAGACCCGGGCCGCCCGCATCCGCACGCTCGGCCTGCCGCCATCGCTCGTCGCCGGCCTCGACTCCGCCCGCATCACCTCGAACCTGCTGCCCCTCTACGCTCCGTTCGACGGTGTGGTGGTGGGACGCGAGGCCGTGGTGGGCGAGGTGATCGAGGCGGCGAAGCCCATCTTCGAAGTGGCCGACGTCTCGACGATGCTGCTCGTGCTCAACGTGAGCAAGGAAGACGCCGACAAGGTGGCCATCGGTCAGCCCGTGCGCTTCCGGCCCGACGGCTCCACCGAGGAGTACGAAAGCCGGATCGCCTGGATCAGCACCGAGGTGAACGAGGAGACCCGCACGCTTCAGGTGCGAGCCGAGGTGGCCAATCGGGTCGATCCCGCCCGTGTCGCCGACGACGACCCCCAGGCGGGGCTCAGGGCCAACACCTTCGGCAGCGGCCGCATCGAGATCGACCGCCGCGGCACGGCCTTGGTGGTGCCCCGCTCGAGCGTGCAGTGGGACGGCAGCCGCTGGGTGGTATTCGTGCCGGCCGGAGATGCTGCCTTCGCGGCCCGGCCGGTCGAGCCCGGCGTACGGGAGGGCGACCTCGTCGAGATCGCTGGCGACGCGGCGGCCGACCCGCGGTTCACCCACGTCGTCGGCGCCGGCAGTCATGTGCTCAAGAGCCAGATCCTGCTCGAGCGCATGGAGTCGGGTGAGCTGTGATTGGCGATCCTTCGTGTAGGCCGGGGCTGCCCACGCCCCGGGCCCCGGACGTTCGCTACGGTCATCCTGACCTCCGCTCACTCGATGCTGACTGCGCTCCG
>JBILVW010000367.1:0-3331 GCA_044370205.1 Pirellulales bacterium
AGCCTTCGCGCCATTCGAGCGGGTCGGCATCCATCATGCCGGACTGTGGGGCGCCGTTCGCCAAGGGCCCGGCATGGGGCTCGCAGGCGGCGTGCCCGCAGCCCGCTACCCCGAGTTCGACCTCATGGTCTTCACCGGCATCCCGCACTGCGCGATCGGCGTCGAAAACAGCTACGCGCTCGTCGAATGGGTGAAGGCCGGCGGCGGGGCGGTGTTCACCGGCGGCGAATACGCCTTCGGCAAGGGGGGCTACATCCACACCGTGCTCGAGCGCGAGCTCTTGCCCGTGCGCATGACCGCGATGCAGGACACGATCACCGACGAGCCGAAGCCCTTCGAGCCGGGCCCCGACTTCGCGGACTTGGGCATCAAGGCCGACTTCACGGCACGCCCGTCGTTTTGGGTGCGGAACGAGGTGGTGGTCGAGCCGGGCACGAAGGTGTTTCTCACGAGCGGCCGCCTCCCCGTGCTCGTGGGTCGGCAGGTCGGCAAGGGACGCGTCGTCTGCCTGCTCGTCGACCACCGCGGTCTCTCCGAAGGTGATGTCACCGCCTTCTTCGACTGGGCCGAATGGCCGCGGCTCTTCGGGGCCGCCCTGCGGTGGGCGGCACCGGAAGCGGCCGCAGGCGGAAAGACTTCATCGGCAGCGGCGGCGAAGAAGCCGTCGCCGGCCAAGGCCCGCGAGAAAGACGTGGACGACCTCTTGGAGGAGGCGCTCGGCGACGACGGGCCCGACGAGAGCGTGGTCGCGGTGCCGAAGACCGAGGCGGAGCGGCGGCAGGAGCAGCGCGATGGCATGATGGCCATCGCCGCGCTCGAAACGCCCGACCGCGTGGACGAAGGCACGAAGAAGGTTGCGGCGTGGAACCGGCAGGAAGCCGACGCCACGAAGGCGTTCGCAAAACTCATCGGCGACGACACCGCGATCCTCGACGCGGCCCGCTGCCTCGATGCCGAGGCCACGTTCGAGCGACTCGGTTGGCTCGCCTACCTGGCCCGACACCGTCGGGCCGAGCATGGCCGCGCGTTCCTGAGGGAATGGCTCCTCGCGGGCCAATACGCGGACGAGTGTTACCGCACGAGCGCAAACCTCATCCACAACGGCAAGCTGGAAGGCAAGCGGGCCGAACTCGTCTCCACGAAGTGGCACGACCTGGCGGCGAGGTTTAATACCTTGCAGGAAGCGGTGGCCGCCGACGCCGAAGCGCTCGTCCGCTCCATGCCGAACGAGGCCGCCGATGTGCTCGTGGCTGCACGGTTCACTCCGCCGCGGCACGCCGCGATGAACCTGCTCGGCCGGATCGAGCCGGCCACGAGCCGCGAGATTCTCGAGCGGCTGGCGGCTCACGCCCATCCCGACCTGGCGGCCTTCGCCCGGGCGCGGCTGCAAGTGGCTGCCGCGGCGAAGCAGTAGGCTCCGGCATGCTCGGAGACCTATCGTGACCGTTCCGATCATGCGAAACAATCCATTCGATTCGTTCGAGGTCACGGCCCCCGGCCGCGTCAATCTGATCGGTGAACACACCGATTACAACGACGGCTTCGTGCTGCCGATGGCCATCGACCGCGCCATTCGCGTGACGAAAACGGTGCCAGCCACCAAATCTGGGTAATTTGGAGATTGCCTAGTTTTGGTGGCTGGCACCGTTTTCCGGTTGATTCGATGTATGTGCGTGTCATGCCAGGGTCGCCCTCCTGGCTCACAAACACCGGCCGACCCTTCAGCCGCCCAAGACGGATCAGCGCACTGCCGCGGTCAGCTTCGGCGTAGGGCCACTCTTCAATCACCCCGTCGTAATGGCTGAGCGCGACGAAGGCGGCCCAGAGCCGGGCGATTTCATCGTTGCGCAGGCCGATGTAATTGCACCCGATCGCGCCACGCGAGAACCCGGCGAGCACGACCGCCTGCGGATCCCCGCCATACTGCTCGCACACGCTGCGCACCGTTTTCACGCAGTAATCCGCGGAGGCGTCAGCATCTCCCCACCACTGAGTGGCATTCTGTTTCTCGACAGGATCGACGAAGGGCATCGCGATCCAGATGAATCCCTCCCCGCCCGAGATGCCGTAGCCGAGATTGGAGCCCTCGACGCTGCCGTCACTGACGTCGCCAAAATCATTCCGATAGCTTCCGTTGCCGGCGTACTTGCCACCCGGCTTCCAATCGGTTGGCAGGTAGAGCACGTGATGCAAGGCCGTGCCCCGAAACTCCGGAAGCGATTGCCGCACGCGTTTGCCGGCAACAGGCTCGCCATCCGCCACCGGCGGCACGACCAGGTCTGGCGGGATGGAGACGATATTCGGCTGCAGCGAGGGAAGCTTGTTCGCCGTCGGCTCGTTCGCCAGAGCCGCCGCGGGAGCGAGCGCGCGAATGCCCAACGCCATCGACGCGATTACGATGAACGAAGTCCTGTAACCGCCAGAGGATCTTGCATGGGCGAACATATTGCTGCTCAGTGGGCCGCGATTGAGTCCAGCAATCTCTGGGATGACATCATGCTATTGACATCATATTCTTGCTACCATCTTCGCCAGGCTGTGACGGTTTCCCGACCGCCGCATGGCCACAACAGCCAGCCAGACTGGCCGAATCGCTTGCCACAGGAGCCTTACCAATGACCGACGCGATGACTCGCCGCACGTTCGCCGGATCGATCGGAGCAGCGCTCGCAGCCAACGCGGCCACGCAGGGAGTAGCGGCCGACGCAGCGCCCCAGCCATCAGCCGCCAAGCGCTGGCAAAACGGCGCGAGCCCGTGGCCGCTCTGCCTCGACACGGCCACGATTCGCCCGGCCTCGCTCGAAGAGAAGATCCGCATCGCCGCGAAGGCGGGGTTCGACGCGATCGAACCGTGGGAGGGCGAACTCCACGAATACGAAGAAAAGGGCGGGAGCCTCGCCGACCTCGGCAAGCGGATCCGCGATGCCGGTCTCTTCGTGCCGAGCGTGATCGGTCTCTGGAACGCGATCCCGGCCACCCGGGAGGAGTTCGACAAGTCGCTCGTCGACTCGCGCCGGCGGATGCGGCAGGCGGCCGCGGTGGGGGCCGAGCACATTCAGGTGGTGCCGCAGCCGGCGCGGCCGTGGCAGGAGTTCGATCCGAAGTGGGCCGCCGACCGCTACCGCGAGCTGCTCGAGATCGGGCTCAACGAGTTTAAGATCAATCCCGCGCTCGTGTTCGTGCAGTTCCTGCCGGGCTGCGCGCGGATGGGGCAGGCGGCTGCGATCGCGATCGACGCCGATCATCCGCGGGCGAAGATCATTCCCGACGTGTTCCACATGCACATCACCCACTCGGGATTCAAGGGGATCAGGCACCTGCGCGGGGATTT
>JBILVW010000045.1:0-11823 GCA_044370205.1 Pirellulales bacterium
TCGATCGTGAATCTGGCCATCTATTTCACGGTGTCGACGATCGTTCTGCCCCTGGTCACGCTGTGGCTGCTGTCCCGGGTTTCCGGGATCATGTTTGCGGCACCACCCCGGTGATCTCAACACCGCCAACGCCCGGGCTGCGGCCCAGGTGTCCGGCAGAAAAGTCGTTTTTTCGCGAAAAAACAGCCGCGAGAACGGCTCGCGAGGGGCCTCCCGCCCCGGAAGTTGTGCGGGTTCCGGAAATTTGGCCGGTTTTTCGTTTCCGGCGACTTGCATGCCGCGCAAGTCAACGTAATCTATCCACCTTATCAGGCGGCCGAGCGTTTCGGCTGTTGTAAGAGAAAGGTCTCTTCGACCGACCGACGTTCGGGCGCGTTCGAAAAACCCTGCTCGGTTTTCTGTTCGTCCCTGTTTTTTCCCCTTGGAGGTTTGCGTGATCCGCAAAGTTCTTTCTTGTCTCCTGCCGGCGTTCGCCGTCGTCGCCATGTGCACCAGCACGTGGGCGAAGGACTGCGGCGCCTGCAATGGCGGCTGCGAGGGTGGCTGTGAAGCCGCCGTCGTCAGCGGCGATGCCTGTGGTGGTGGTTGTGGCGAGGCCGGCGCATCGTGCGGCGGCACCAAGACGGTGTACCAGCGGCAGTACGTGACCGAAATGAAGACGGTCACGAGCACGGAGTACACCACCGAAACGCGCGAGCGGACCTACACGGTCAACAAGCGCGTTCCGCGGACCGAGACGAAGACCCGCACGGTCACCGTGCAGGTTCCCGAGACTCGGACCAAGACCGTGAACTACACGGTCAACAAGAACGTGACGGAGACCAAGACGGCCGAGTACACCGTCCAGGTTCCGTACACCGAGTCGGTCGAGCAGACCTACACGGTGATGGTGCCGGTCAGCGAGGAGAAGACCTCGACCTACACCGTCATGGTTCCGAAGCAGGAAGAGAAGACCTCGACCTACACGGTCCAGGTTCCCTACACCGAGTCGGTCGAGCAGACCTACACGGTGATGACCTCCGTGCCCGAGGAAAAGACCTCGACCTACACGGTCCAGGTTCCCTACACCGAGTCGGTCGAGCAGACCTACACGGTGAACGTGCCGGTTCAGGAAGAGAAGACCGCCACCTACACGGTGATGGTGCCCCACTCCGAGGAGAAGGTTTCGACCTACTCCGTCAGCGTTCCCTACACCGAGCAGGTCGAGCAGACCTACACGGTGAACGTGCCCTACTCCGAGGAAATGACCGGCAGCCGGACCGTGCAGAAGCGCGTCCCGGTGACGAGCATGAAGTCGGTGCAGGTCCGCGGCGGTCACTGGGCCACGCAGCAGGTCGAGATGCCGTCGAGCGGCACCGACGCCTGCGGCTGCCCGTGCCCCCCGAAGGTTTGCTGCAAGCGCGTTTGGGTTCCGACCTGCGAGACGAAGGAAGTGCCCTGCACGACCTACCAGTGCGTCTCGGAGGAAGTGCCCTACTCCTACACGGTCTCCAAGTGCCGTCAGGAGCAGCGCAGCCGGATGGTGAACGTGACGAAGCACCGCACCGAAGAGCGTCAGCGGACCTACACGGTCACGACCTGCCGCCCCGAGGAGCGGACTCGCACCTACACCGTCACGAAGTACGTGCCGGAGCAGAAGACCCGTTCGGTCAACGTGACCAAGTACAAGTCGGAAGAGCGGACTCGCACCTACACGGTGACGAAGTGCGTGCCCGAGACGAAGACCCGCACGGTCAACGTCACCAAGCATCGCTCGGAAGAGCGGACCCGCACCTACACCGTCACGACCTGCGTGCCGGAAGAGCGGACCCGTTCCTACACCGTGACGAAGATGGTGCCGGAGCAGAAGACCCGCACGGTCAACGTGACCAAGTACAAGAGCGAGACGAAGACTCGCGAGTACACGGTCACCAAGTGCGTGCCGGAGACGATGACCAAGGAAGTTTCCTACACGGTCATGGTTCCCCAGCAGAAGGAAGAGTCCTACACCGTGACGGCGTACGACTGCGTGCCTGAGACGAAGACCCAGACCTACACGGTCCGCGTCCCGCATCAGGTCACGAAGGAAGTGCCCGTGCAGAAGTGCGTGACCGTCGCCGTCGAGGTGCCCGTCGAGGGTGCCTGCGGTGGTGCGGCTGGTGCTTGCGGCGAGGGTGCCGGTGCCTGCGGTGACGCTGGCGCCTGCGGCGACGCTGGTGCGGCTGGTGCCTGCGGTTCCGCTGCGGCCTGCGAGAGCGGCTGTGGCCGGAAGCGTGGCTGCCGTCGGTGCTGCAAGTAAGCACTGAGCACGACTTCGGTTGTGTCCAAAGGGGGGGCCGGACGACCATGTCGTCCGGCCCCCTTCTTTTTCATGGGGGTGGCGGCCCAGGCTGGCCTCTGGTGCAATGCCCTCCCCCCAGGAGGCGGAAGGCATGCAGGCCGATGACGAGTCCGTGGCGTGGATCAGCCAGGTGCGGCAGGCGGTTCGCGACGCCGACACCGATTTTTTCCGGGTTTCCCCGGTTCGCTACTGGGCCGACTTCCTGCTGAGCCTCTCGGCAGCCTTCCTCTCGGCGGGCGTCTACCTGTCGGCGCCGCTGGGCTCGTGGCAGCAGCTCGTCGCCTTTCCGCTCGCCGCCTTCTGGCTCTATCGGCTGGGATCGCTGATCCACGAGGTCTGCCATCTGGGCGAGCACGAGATGCCGGTGTTCAAGGCGACCTGGAATCTGCTCGCCGGCGTGATGATGCTCACGCCCAGCCCGTTTTTCACCCGGCATCACCGCGACCATCACAGCCGGCGGTTCTACGGAACCCCGGAGGATCCCGAATATGTGGCCAACGTGGTGACCGGCGGCAGCCCCTCGAGCCTGCTGGCCTACGCGGCGTATGTGGCGGTGTTTCCGGTGCTCGTGTTCCTGAGGTTCCTGCTCACGCCGCTCACCTGGATGCACGCCGGCCTGCGTGATTGGACGCTCCGGCGGGCCTCCTCTCTCACCTTCAACCGACTCTACGAGCGGAAGCTGACGCCGGCCGACCGGCGGGCCATCCTCGCCGTTGAAATTCCCTGCTTCCTCCGGGCAGCCATGATCCCCACGCTCGTGCTGCTCGGCATCAACGACTGGAGCCGCATTCCGCTGCTCTACGCCCTGGCGGTGGCGACCGTGATGCTGAACCAGATGCGACAGCTCGCCGATCACCACTTCGAGGGCGACGGCAGCCGCGTCGACATGGAGGCGCACATCCTCGATTCCTGCAACTTCACCCGGAACGATCCCCTGACGCTGTTGTTTTTCCCGTTTTCGATCCGGTTCCACGCGCTCCACCACCTGTTTCCGTCGATGCCCTACCATCAGCTCAAGGCGGCCCACGCCCACCTGACTGCGACGCTGCCGGTCGACTCGCCCTATCTCGCGCTCGACCGGCCGGGCTGGTGGAGCGTGGCGAGCCGTACGCTCTTCGTCCCGCCCGCCCGGGTGGCCGGTCACAAAGACTTGCGTTCGGCGTAGTTTCATGCTCCGTTAAGAGAGCACGGTCCGGCATGACATTTCGGGTCGTCGCTGCAGGACCAAGAAACCGAAGGGCTTTGGAGATGGCAGGCATGAGCAGGCGTTTCGCGGACGGCGTGGTTTCGACTCGATTCATCCGAGCACTGGCCCTGACCGCGGCTCTCGCCGCCGGGCCGCTGTGCGGCGGGCGCCCCGCCCTCGCCCAGGCCGTTGCCGCTGCCCCGACGCCGCTCGCCACGTCGATCCTGGCAGAGGCCGAGGCGACCGTGAAGGCATTCAATGCCGGTGATGCGGCGGCGCTCGCCGCCCTGTTCAGCCCCACGGGCGAGCTGGTGGACGAGAACGGCAGCGTGTACACGGGCCCGCAGGAGATCTCCGGGCTGTTCAAGACATTCTTCGAGAAGTTTCCCAAGTCCGTGCTCGAGATGGAGGTGACGTCGACACGTCCGCTCGGCTCCGACATCGCCGTCGAGGAAGGCGTCCGCCGCATCACGGCAAACGAGGGAGCGGCTGCGGCTCAGGTTCGCTACGTCGCCGTGCGGGAGAAAACGGGCGACCGCTGGCCGATCGCGTCCTACCGCGAGTTCGCCGACGATCCGGCGCCGACGCCGCGCGAGATGCTGTCGGCGCTCGAATGGATGGTGGGCGATTGGGTCGATGAAAGCCCAGAGGCCCGCACGTCCATCTCGTTTCGCTGGAGCGACGACGGCAACTTCCTGCTCGGCGACTATTCCGTGTCGGTGGGGGGCGAGGTGGTGTCGGCAAGCACGCAGCGGGTCGGCTGGGATCCGATCGAAGGCCGTCTGCGGTCGTGGACGTTCGACTCCGACGGCGGCTTCACCCAGGGTGAGTGGCTCGCCGGCGACGACGAATGGATCGTCCGCTCGGAGGCGACGATGCCCGACGGCACGAGCGGCTCGGCCACGATGAGCGTGAGGCTTCAGGATGCCGATCACTTCGTCGTCGAGAGCACCGATCGGGTGATCGCCGGCATCGAGGAACCAGACTTCAAGCTCGTCGTCGCCCGCAAGCCGCCGGCGCCGGCCGCCGCCCGCTGAACGCTTCCTCCCGCTCGACGCGTTACCGACTTGTTTTCATGACCGACCGTTTCGCCTCATCTCGTGCAAGGACTCAAGCCATGCGGCTCGCCGCTGCGTTCGCCTCCCTCGTGATCCTGGTGTCGTTCGCCGGCCGGGCCGTCGCCCGTCCCTCGGTGGGCCGCGCCGGGGGCGGCGGGAACCACGGGCATGCTGCGGCCCGGCCCCAGATGCCGCAGGCCCGGCCCCAGATGCGTCCCCAGATGCCGCAGGCCCGGCCGCAGATGCGTCCCCAGATGCCGCAGGCGCGTCCCCAGATGCCGCAGGCCCGTCCTCAGATGCCGAACATGCAGCGGCCGAACATGCAGCGGCCGAACGTGCAAACGCCGAACTTTCAGCGGCCCAACGTCGGCTCGATGCAACGCCCCAACGTGGCAAGGCCGTCGCTGCCAAACGCCGGCATGGCGGCCACGAGGCCAGCCACGCCCCCGCGGCCTACAGGCCCCGCCCAGATGCCACGTCCCGGCCTCGGATCCGTACGGCCCGCTCCGGGCGTGTCCGGTGGCGGACGGCCCGGCGGCGCCGCAACTCTGCCCGGCGGCGGTTTCGCAACGCGGCCGACGCCGGGTTTTCGTCCGGGTCAGATCGGTGGCGGCCAATTGGGTGGAGGCCCCGGTGGCAATCGCCCAGGGGCCGTGACCACTCTGCCCGGAAATCTGCCCGGCATGAACACCCGCCCCAGCCCCGGCGGGCGGCCCTCACTAGGCGGCACCACGAAGCCCGCGTTTCCCCGGCCTGAGTTCCCCGGCGCCGGCGGCGGCCCTGGCAACCGGCCCGGTGGCGGAGGACTCGCGAACGCCAACCGTCCCGTCACGCTGCCGGGAACGCTTGGCCCCGGCGGCGGCAATCGACCCGGTGGGAGCGGCAATCGACCGGGGATCGGTGGCGATCGTCCGGTCACGCTGCCGGGCGACCTGGCGAACCGGCCGAATGGCCCCGGTGGGCAGTGGCCCAATCGTCCTGGCATCGGTGGGAATCGTCCTGGCATCGGCGGCGATCGCCCTGGCATCGGCGGGAACAGACCCGGCATCGGCGGCGATCGTCCCGTCACGCTGCCTGGTGATCTGGCGAATCGCCCCAACCGCCCTGGTGGCCAGTGGAACAACCGTCCGGGTCGGCCGGGCATCGGTGGCAACCGCCCGGGCATCGGTGACGGCAACAACATCTGGAACAGCGGCAACTGGAACGGGAACAACTGGCTGAGCAACAACAACTTCACCAACGTCAACGTCGGGGGCTGGCAGAACGGCGGTGGCTGGGGCTATCCCGGCTGGAACGGCGGCGGCTACGGCGGCCACTGGTCCAACAACTGGAACAACGGCTACGTCAATCCGCACTACGGCGGCTGGTACAACAGCTGCTGGAGCGGCAACTGGGGCGGCGGCTACGGCGGCGGATGGTGGGCGCCGTTCGCGCTCGGAGCGACCACCTGGGGTCTCGCCAGCACGGTGAGCAACTGGGGGCTGGGCTACGGCTGGATGGGCTACGGCGCCGGGGGGTATGTGAACCCCTACTACTCGTCGATCCCGGCGACCGTCGTGGCCTCGTCGCCCTATGACTATTCGCAGCCGGTCGTGGTCAATAATTACGTGACCAACGACGGTGATCTGACGAACTCGTCGGATGCCCAAGGGGGCGTGGGGGGCACGTCGTCGGCGTCGGCAACGGCGTCCAGCGCGTCCGACCAGGTCGTCGACGACGCCCTGGCGGCGTTCAAGGGGGGTGATTACGCGGCCGCGCTGGCCGGTTTCGACAAGGCGCTGAAGCTCGCGCCCAGCGACTCCGTGATTCACGAGGTGCGGGCGCTGGCGCTCTTCGCGCTGGGCCGCTATCCCGAGGCTGCGGCGACTCTCAACTCCGTGCTCGCCGTCGCGCCCGGCATGGACTGGACCACGATCAGCAACGTGTATGGCTCCGTGGATGCGTATACACAGCACCTGCGGAAGCTCGAAGACTTCTGCAAATCGCATCCCGGCGACGCCGCGGCCCATTTCGTGCTCGCCTACCACTACCTCGTCGGAGGCTACGCCGACATGGCTGCCGAGGCATTGAAGGTGGTGCTGGCGAAGCAGCCGGGCGACATGGTCGCCAAGCGGCTGCTGGAGGCGCTCCAGCCGCCGAAGACGGCGGAGTCTCCCGCGGCCGAGGCGGCCCCGGCCGCTGCGCCGGCTGCGACTGCGCCCGAGACCGATCTTGTCGGCACCTGGAAGGCGAGCGGTGGCACCGACACCGTCGAGCTCACGATCACGGCCGATTCGACCTTCACCTGGAAGTCGAGCCCTCAGGGGAAGCCCGCGGTCGAGCTTGCCGGCACGATCGAGACCTCCGCCGACGCGATCGCCCTGGTGAGCGAGAAAGCCGGCACGATGGTGGGCAAGGTGGCGTCGAAAGGACCGGATGCCTTCGAGTTCTCCCTGCCGGGAGCCCCTGCGGGCACGAAACCGCTGCGGTTCGAACGCCAGAACTGACGGTTGCCTCACGCCGCGCCGCGCGGCTACCCTGCCGGATACCGAAGAGCGTCCGTCTGGCCCCCGCGTGGGGGACCGGCCGCCCATGACACCCCCTGGCGATCCCGATGGACCAGTTTCGCAGAATCCAGACCGGCAAGAAGGACACCGTGCACATGGTGCTCTTCAAGGACAAGAAGATCCTCGATGACGCCGTGCTCGACGAGATCCGCGCGGAACTGGCACAGCTCATCGGCAAGGCCTCGGGCCCCGACGTGCTGCTCGACTTCTCGAACGTCGAGTTCATGTCGAGTGCCATGCTCGGCCTGCTCGGCCAGATGCACCGCAAGATCTCGACCGGCCATGGCCGGCTGAAGATGTGCAGCATTCGGCCGGAGATCTTCCAGGTCTTCAAGCTCACCAACCTCGACAAGCTGTTCAGCATCCACAAGGATGCACCGACGGCCCTGGCGACGTTCACCTGAACCAGGCAGCCCGCGGTATGGACGTGCTCATCGCCGAGGACAGCCGCATGCAGGCCAAGTTCCTCGAGCGGAAGCTCGTCGAGGCCGGCCACGTGGTCCGCTGGGCCGAGAATGGCTCCGACGCGCTTCAGTTCGCGAGGCAGCGGCGGCCCGACATCATCGTCTCCGACATCGAGATGCCGGTGATGACCGGCTACGAGTTCTGCAAGGCGGTGAAGACCGATCCGGCCCTGCGGGGCGTGCCGTTCATCCTGCTCTCCACGCTCGCCGACCCGATCGACATCATCCGCGGGCTCGACGCCGGGGCCGACAACTACGTCACCAAGCCCTACGACCCGCCATTCCTCCTCTCGCGGATGAACGACCTGCTTGCCACGCCGCTCGGCGGCGACGAGGAGGCCGCCGCCACGCTCGAGGTGTCGCTCGCGGGCCAGAAGTTTCGCGTGCAGGCGGGGCGGCAGCAGGTGCTCAACCTGCTCGTCTCGACGTTCGAGAACGCGGTGGCCAAGAACCAGGAACTCGTCGTCGCCAACCAGCAGCTCTCGGTGGCCCGCGACGGCCTGCAGAAGTCGAATGTCGAACTCACGACCCTCAACACGGAGATTTCGCGGATCAACGCCCAGATGGTTCGCGATCTCGAGGCCGCGGCGAAGGTGCAGCGGTCGCTCCTGCCAGCCGACGACGTGACGATCCCGGCCGCCGACGTGGCCTGGAAGTACGTGCCCTGCCAGAGTCTGGCGGGCGATTTCCTCAATATCTTTCCACTCGACGGCGAGCACGTCGGCCTGTTCGTCGTGGACGTGAGCGGCCACGGCGTGCCCTCGTCGCTCATGGCCGTGACGGTGGGCCGGTTCCTGACCCCGAAGGTGTCCGACTCGTCGCTGCTCGTGCGGCAGGCCGCCGACGGCGGGGTCGCGATCGTGCCCCCGGCCGAGGTCGCCACGCAGCTCAACCGGCTGTTCCAGGCCGACGAGTTCTCCGGCCTTTACTTCACGCTCCTCTACGGCGTGCTGCATGTGCCGACCGGCCGGCTCGACTACGTCTCGGGGGGCCACCCCGCGCTCCTCCGCGTGCCGGCCGCCGGCGGGCCGCCCGAGTTTCATCCCGCCGAAGGCTTCCCGATCGCCTTCGTGCCCGACGTCGAATACGGCCAGCAGACGCTCACGCTCGCCCCGGGCGACCGAATCTACCTCTACTCGGACGGCGTGCCCGAGGCGATGGACGCGAGCCAGGAGCCCTACGGCGAGGAGGCCCTCGTGGCCTGCGTGAACGGCAGCCGCACGCAACCGATCGCGACGAGCGTCGACACGCTCCTCGCCGCCGTCGAAGCCTGGTGCCAGCCGAAGGGCCCGCTCGACGACGTCTCAATCCTCGGCCTCGAATGGCGGCCGTAGCTTCTCGAGACGAGGCGGCGGGGGTCGGTGCAAGCTCGAGGAGCCTTGGGCCGCCGCGGCCCACCGCGACGAGACTTGTACCGCCTCCGACGCCGGCGAGTTTCAAATGGCGGCGACGAACTAGGGAGCAACTTCCGCCAGCATCGCCTCCATCGGCGGCCAGAGGGCGTCGATCTCCGGCTTGAAGACGTCGCCGATGAGCACGTCGGTGATGAGGGGCTTGAGGTCGCCGTGCCGCCGCACGAGCTGGCCGAAGTTCAGCCCGTCGTAGAACGCGCAGACGAGCTTCCGCACCCGCTCCAGACCCGCGATGTAATGCGGCCCCCAGGAGCCGAGCGTTGCCGCCGACGTGTCGCCACTCTCGATCCCCGTGGCGATCGCATCGGCCGCCATGGCCCCGCTGGCCAGCGCCAGGAGCATGCCCGACGAATAGAGCGGGTCGAGGAATCCGAAGGCGTCGCCCACGAGCACCCAGCCGTCGCCGGCGATCCGCTGCGAGCGGTAGGAGTACTCCTTGGCCACGCGGAATGGGCCCGTTCGCTCGGCGGCGGCGAGCCGCGGCTGCACGCCGGGGCAGCGGGCCACCTCCTCGAAGTAAATCGTCTCGGGATCCTTGCTCTCCCGCCCCTTGAAGAGGTGGTCGAACGGAGCCACGACGCCCACGCTGACGATGTCGTCCTGGAGCGGGATGTACCAAAACCAGCCCGTCTTGCCCTGCGTCTGCATGACCACGGTCGCGCCGGCATCGCGGCCCGCATCGCGGAAGGCCCCGCGCCAGTAGGTCCAGATGGCGGCCTTCTTGAGCACGGGATCCCATTCACGAAGACCAAGCCGGTCGAGAATGATCCCGCTCTGGCCGGCGGCATCGACGACGACGCCGCCGCGGACGACCGACTCGCTGCCGGCCTCGTCGGCCACCCGCACGCCCACTGCCCGCTCGCCTTCGAACACGATGTCGAGCACCCGCACGCCCTCCCGCACGTCGACGCCGTGCTCGCGGGCATTGCCGAGCATCATCTCGTCGAACTCCTGGCGGGTCACCTGCCAGGTCTGCGAGCTCTCGTGGGGCTTGTAATCGGCGAAGTAAAACGGCTCCGACAGCTTGCCCTGCTCGGAGATGAACTGCACGCTCCGCTTCTCGACGAACGGGCTCTTCCGCAGCTTCGGCAGCATGCCGAGCCGGTCGAGCACCCCGAACGTCTCGGGGATCAGCGACTCGCCGACGTGATAGCGGGGAAACCGGTCCCGCTCGTAGAGCCGCACGGAGCGGCCGCGGGCGGCGAGCAGCGTGGCTACGGTAGCCCCCGCCGGCCCGCCCCCGATGACGATCACTTCCGGATCAGCCGCCTGAATCATGCTGGCACCTATCTGGCTGTGGAAAAAGCCCTCCACACGACAATGGTAAAGATAGGCTCGGGAATGCCCGCGGCAATCTAGCTCTCGAACTGCTTGAGGGCCTGGATCGCGGCGAGGGCCCGGTCGGTGCCGCCGAAGTGGCTGACCAGCTTCTTGGCGGCCAGCAGATCGTCGACCGAGATTGCGGCACCGCGGCCCTTCACCTGGCTTCCGCCAACGCCGGCCTGCTTCCGCGGCCGCGGCCGGAACCCCATGCGCTTGAGCACCATGCTCACCTGCGGCGACGACACCACGACGCCCTGCTTCTTGAGGGCGGCGATGATCACCACCGGACGCGGCTTCTCCCCCTTGGACTCGAGTGCCTTGGCGAGCTTGCGGATCTCCTCCGACTTGTTCACGTCCTTGGTGTCTTTCTTGTCAACCATCGAGGCATGCACTCCCTGATTTACTTCGCCGTGAACTGCGACAGCGTTGTCACAGAATGTAACAGTGTAGCACCGGCGGCTCAGACCACAACCGCGTGCTTGCGGAGCAGGTCGAGTGGCACGATGTCGAGCGACTTCTCGTGCGTCGCTTCGAGCACGACGGGCGGCGCCGCGCCGGCCTGCGCCGCCTCCAGCCACCGCGAGGCGCAGAGGCACCAGCGGTCGCCGACGACGAGACCGGCGAAGCCCCATTGGGGCTGCGGCGTGACGAGGTCGTTGCCGGCCCGCACCGTGAACGCGAGAAACTCTTTCGTCATCACGGCACAGACCGTGTGCACGCCGATATCATCGGGACCTGTGCGGCAGCAGCCGTCGCGAAAGAAGCCGGTGAGCGGATCGCGGGAGCAGGCCACGAGCACGCCGCCGAGCACGTTGCGTTCGGGAGGCCGGTCGGGGCCGCGGTCAGGTCGGTCGAAGGCGATCATTTCGCTCGCGACTGTATCATGCAGGGCCCGTTTCCGTCGAACACCGATCATGCTCAGCCTGCAATCTCCGTCGTCACCCCGCTGGCTCGCCCAGGTGGATGCCCACCTCGACGAGATCCTCGTCGATCACGCCCACTGCGAGAAGAAGGCGGCGGGCGTGGCGATGAACCTGCTCTTCTCCTACGTCGATCACGTCACACTCGCCCGGGCGATGACGGAGATCGTGAACGAGGAACTGGAGCACTTCCGGATGGTGCTCGATCTGCTCGAACGCCGCGGCATCCGCTTCCGCAAGCTCGCCCCGAGCAGCTACGGGCAACGGCTCCACGAGCGGATTCGAAAACAGGAGCCCGAGCGGGCCGTCGATCGGCTGCTCGTGGCCGGCCTCATCGAGGCCCGCAGCTGCGAACGGTTTTCTCTGCTCGGTGACCACGTGACCGATCCGGAACTCCGCGACTTCTACCGCGGCCTCTTCGAGTCGGAGGCCCGCCACCACGCCACCTACGTTCGCCTGGCCTGCGACTTCGCCCCGGAAGACCAGGTCCGCGACCGCCTCCACTGGCTCGCGGCCGAAGAGGCGGCGATCATTGACCAAGGCGACCCCTTCGCCCGGATGCACAGCTGAGAAGTCACGACGCTGCGACGACCA